>CASDXQ010000004.1 GCA_949285145.1 uncultured Spirochaetales bacterium
AATCTGCATCATTCTTCAGGCTTTCAACACTGAAATAATCTCCCTGTTTCTTGGAACAGATGGAAGCGCTGCAGCATACAGGACGGGGGAAGAGAACCTCTCCTATCTGGGCTGGTTCTACGGGATTCTTGGCTTTGCCTTTGTCACAGGAGGCGTGCTGCGCGGCATGGGAAAGATGGCATCATTCACCGTGGCATTGTTCTCTCCAGTGCCCCGGAGGTATCAGGAAAAGGAAAGATCTTATATCTGCCGGTCTATGATCTGATGTTTCTTTAAAGGAAAATTCTCATGCGGGAAAAATCAGCTTTTTCTGCCGTGCTGCGGGCGTGTTGAACAGAACACAGACATATGATAGCATCCTGTCTGTCGGAGGGCCTGCAATGTCATCAATCCAGTGAAAATTCCAAGCGCTTTATTTTTCCGGAGGATTTGATGTTTTTGCATCTTGACAACATTACTTTTTCATACCCTGAATCAGGGTGCCTTCTGTTTTCAGATCTGTCATTGTCATTCCGGCAGGGCTGGACTGTGATCGCCGGTGCGAACGGCAGCGGCAAGAGCACGCTTGTCTCAATCGCCGCCGGTCTCACGGCACCGGATTCAGGCCGTGTTCGCAAAAGCGGGGAAGCTGTGCTGTGTCCCCAGGTTTTCGAAGGACTTGAGCCTCAGGACTGGAGTGATATTTTCAGTGGCGATAATCATGTCGGGATGCTCAAGTCCACGCTCTCACTCACTGACGAAATGATAGAAAGGCAGGAGACCCTTTCAGGCGGAGAGAAGAAAAGACTTCAGCTTCTGGCAGCACTGTCTCATTCACCTGAAATACTCATTCTTGATGAGCCGACCAACCACCTTGATGCATACAGCAGACAGCTTATGATCAATGCCCTCAGGATATTTGACGGCATCGGGATAATTGTTTCCCATGACAGGGCTTTTTCCGCTGCTCTTTCATCGAGGACTATCCTTTTCGACAGGGCGGCAGACGGGCTTACGACATTTGAGGATATTCCGCTGCCTCTTTCTGATGCGCTTGATGAGAGTGAGAGACGGAAGAAAGCAGGGCGCGATGCATATGAGAGTATCCGCTCGGCAATATCGGCACAGCAGATGATCGTCCGGAAGCTTGGAGAGAGAAGCCGGTCAAAGCAGAAAGATCTGTCGAAAAGGGGCATAAGCAGCAAAGACCATGATGCGAAGGCCAGGATTGACGGTGCACGTCTGTCTGGAAAGGATGCATCCCTTGACGGTGCAATTAGAAACCACATGTCAATTTCGGCACAGCTTGAAGGAAAGCTTGAAGCGGCCGGAAAACCTCTGATGAGAAAGGAAGGTCTGACTCTTTCCGGCAGCATGAGGGTGCCTGATCTCTCATTTCCTGAAACTGTGATAAACGCCGGCAGCTATCGCCTGAACGTACCGGCTCTTTCAGTCAAAGCCGGATCGCATATAGCAATCACCGGCAGGAACGGCAGCGGTAAAACTCTTTTCATGAAGGCTTTTCACGATTATCTGGAAGAGACGGGTAAGGGGGATTTTGTCCTTTACATTCCGCAGGAATTCACCAGTGCAAAGGAAGAGAGGCTGCTTTCTTCCTTCCGTTCGCTTGAAGATGATGAAAGGGGGCTAGTACTTTCGGATATGTACCGCATGGGATCAAATCCGTCATCGCTGTTCTCGCATGAACTCTCACCGAGTCCGGGTGAGATGAAGAAGCTGGCCCTTGCACTGTCGAGGAGAAAAGGGTGCAGCGTACTGATGATGGACGAGCCGACCAATCATCTTGACATCGTCTCGATGAAGATTCTCGAGAAGATGTTCTCGCAGGACGGAAAGGATCTGACAATACTTCTCGTAAGTCATGATGAGGCGTTCATTGCCGCCTGCTGTGACACTGTATGGAGACTTGAGAGGAACGGGAACAGCGGACATATGATACTCTGACGGCAACTGTTCCTTTCTTCAGGCCGGCTGTGAAGGAGTGCCATCGCCAGTCATATATTATGCTCCTGAGTGCTGAAGAGATGCTTCTCAGTAGGGCGTTTTTCTGCAATTCTGATCATGTTTCGGAAAAGTTTTGAATTTTTCAGAAAGTAAAATTTGTTAAAAGCCATTGCATAATTTATTATGTACATGTAGTATCTGTTTTCACTGCATGTCTGTTTTGAGCTGAAAACATCCGGGGAGAGTACAGACATGGACAGGATGTGAAAATGAAAAGGGATGGCAGCTGTGTCTTTCATATGGAAGGCTCAGGCTGTGCGGAGGGCTGCTATGATTGAGATCAGGCACTTAAGAAAAGTATTCGATGACGATACTATTCCCCTGAAAGACATTGATATCACGATAAACAAAGGTGACGTGATATCTGTCATCGGACCTTCTGGAACAGGAAAATCAACACTCCTCAGATGTATCAACATGCTGACCGAACCCACATCGGGCAGCATCATTGTCGACGGTCAGGACATCACTGAGAAAGGATGCAACCTCAACGAGATAAGAAAGAAGATGGGAATGGTTTTCCAGTCATTCAATCTTTTCGGACATCTCACAATCATTGAGAACATCATGAATCCCCAGATAACACTGCTGGGCCGCAGCCGTCAGGAGGCATATGACAAGGCCATGTATCTTCTGCAGCAGGTCGGTCTTGCTTCCAAGGTTTTCAATTATCCTGATGAGCTTTCAGGCGGACAGCAGCAGAGAATCGCCATTGCAAGGACGCTTGCCATGGATCCTGACATCATCCTTTTCGATGAGCCGACAAGTGCGCTTGATCCTTCGATGATCGGCGAAGTCCAGTCTGTCATCAAGATGCTGGCGAAAAGCGGAAGGACGATGATGATCGTCACGCATGAGATGGATTTCGCAAGGAAAATCTCCAACCGCATCATCTTCATGTATGACGGGTACATTCTTGAGGAGGGAACTCCGAAGCAGATTTTCGAGCATCCACAGAACGAGATCACGAAGAAATTCATACAGCGTCTTTCCTCTCTTACATACAGGATCACTTCCACCGCTTTCAATGTCGAGGCGATGAATGACGAGCTCAACGCATACGGCGAGAAACTCCTCATAGAGGCGGAAAGACTGAGCAAGCTCATGCTCGCATTTGAGGAAATCTGTATCAACAACATTGTCGCAAACAGCGAAGTTCCCGATGTCCTCGTGAAAGTCGAGTATTCCGAAAAGCTTGATATCCTTTCAATGCTCATCTGCTATAAAGGTGAGAGATTTGATGTCCATGAATCCGGCAGCAAGCTTTTCCTTGATCTGCTTGCAGAACCCACGACGGAAATCAAGCAGGATGACATAAGCGGAGATCCAATGGGCTATGATCATGTGATCTCAATGCGTTTCAGATGGGTGGAGGAGTGAGAAAATGAAGAAAATATGTCTGTTTTTCGCGGCCTTCCTGCTGCTTTCATCCTGCATCTTTGCTTCTGCCTCAGAATACACGACGATTGAGGAGCTTAACGGAAAGAACATCGGTGTCCAGACTGCCGTGCTTTACGAGGAACTGATTCAGGACAGGGTTCCTGATGCTGTTTTCCAGTATTACACAATGCCCAACGACATGATTTTGGCACTTCAGTCCGGCAAGGTTGATGCCTATCTCATCGAGGAAGTGAGCTACGGGGTTCAGAAAAAGAACCATCCTGATCTTGCAGTCCTTGACGAGCCTGCCGGTTATATCAATGCGACCTGCATCATCGGCAACAACGAACGTCAGGACAGGCTGCTGTCAGAGCTTAACCAGTTCATTGCCGACAGCTGGGATAACGGACTGCTTGATGAGCTTTATGATTACTGGATCGCAGACTTCGATCCCGTGAACGACAAGTGCGACATCACGGGCTTTAGTGGAGAAAACGGTGTGATCAGCGTTGCCGTTGAAGGCGGCTATGAGCCGTTCTCCTTCATCAGCAATGGAAACATCTCGGGTTTTGATGTCGATTTCATCTGCCGCTTTGCACGTGCATACGGCTACACTCCGGAATTCTATGAGGTGCCTTTTGAAGCCATCGCACCCGGGGTGGAAAGCGGAAAATATGATATCGGAATGAACATTGTCGTAAGCGCGGAGCGCAATGAGACGGGAACATTGTCCTCTGTCTATTACACAACGCCGATACGTCTTGTCATCATGGGCGAGGACGAGTCTGAACTCACATTCTTCCAGCAGCTGGCGGAAAGCTTCAACAAGACATTCATGAGAGAAGGCAGATGGAAGCTTTTTGTCGAAGGCGCGGGAATCACGATTCTCATCACGGTGACTTCAATCATCGCGGGAACTGTTCTGGGCTTTATCATCTACATGCTGTGCAGGAAAGGGAATGTCCTTATGAACAAGGGAACAAATGTCTTCCTATGGCTGATTCACGGCATGCCTACGGTACTTCTTCTGATGATTCTCTATTACATCGTATTCGGCTCTTCTTCCCTCAGCGGCACATGGGTATCCGTGGTGGGCTTCTCGCTGATGTTCGCCTGTTCGATGATCGACATGCTGCGTGTCGGCTGCAATGCGATAGGAAAGGGGCAGTTTGAGGCATCCACGGCACTGGGCTACTCGGAGAGGCAGAGTTTCTTCAAGATCATCCTTCCCCAGGCGGCGCAGCATTTCCTTCCAATCTACCGCAATGATGTGGTCACCCTCATCAAGGAAACATCTGTTGTCGGCTACATCGCCGTGCTGGATCTCACAAAGATAAGCGATCTTGTCAGAAGCCGCACCTATGAGGCCTTCTTCCCTCTGATCGTCACTGCGATCATGTACTTCATAATATCCGCAGTGCTGACAAAGCTTGTCACCATTGTCGAGCATTCGATTGATCCGAAGAGAAGGAAGAAAGACAAGATACTCAAAGGCATAAAGGAAAAAGACTGATTTCCATTTGACATCATAAAGGTGCGCTCAGGGTTGAGGTCTGCACCTTTTTTATGTTGGCAGAGAAAGTTAATGCATTATAAATCGATAATCCGTCTTCTGAGCTATATCACATTCCTTATGGCAGTTTTTCTGCTTGTCCCATCACTTGTATCCGTTTTCTACAAAGAAGATGAGTGCATAAGAGGGTTCCTGCTCACATCTTTCATAATGCTGGTGACTTCCTCTGTTGCCGTCCTCATCTCCGGCGGTGTCGAGAAGATCACAATAAGTGTGAAGGACAGCTATCTTTTTGTCACGCTGACATGGTTTCTCCTTGCGTTTTTCGGAGCTCTGCCTTTTTATTTTACAGGAGCGTTTGACAGCTTTGCAGGCTGTTTTTTCGAAAGCATGTCGGGCTTTACCGCCACAGGAGCTTCAATGATGGGGGAAATCGACACTTCCCTCAAAGGCATACTTTTCTGGCGCAGCATGACCAACTGGATCGGAGGCATGGGTATTGTCCTTCTCTTCATCGCCGTACTTCCGTCCCTCGGGATGAGCGGTGCATCTTTGTACGGTGCGGAGATGATCGGACCGACAAAGGAAAAACTGCTGCCGCTCATGAAAGATACGGCACTTGTGCTTTGGGCCCTTTACATAGGCCTTTCGGTTCTCCAGGTTGTTTTTCTCTTTTTCGGCGGACTGGACTGGTTTGATGCCATGACGATCATGTTTGCGACGATGGGATCTGCCGGATTTGCACCTCACAGCGCGTCAATTGCTTATTATGATTCTGTCTATGTCAACTGGGTGTGCATCATCTTCATGTTTCTGGCAGCTGTCAATTTCTCGCTTTTCTTCCACCTGCTGCGGGGTAAATTCAGAAAGGTTTTTTCGAATTACGAGCTGAAGCTGTATTTCACGATTCTGTGCATTGCAACCCTGCTTGTGACATGCAATCTTGTCATGAAGGGGTTCTTCTCCCTTCCTTCCGCATTCAATCATGCGGCATTCCAGGTCGTGAGCTTCATGACGACTACCGGCTTTGTCAGCGCGGATTACTCATCCTGGCCTTTTTTCTCGCAGATGGTACTGTACATTCTGTGCATAATAGGGGGATGTGCCGGTTCCACGAGCGGCGGCATAAAAGTGATCCGGGCAGGGGCCATGATGCAGATCTTCCGCAATGCCATGATAAAACGGCTTCATCCCTCCGCCGTCGTGAAGATACATACCGGAACCTCAGGATTCTCGACAGACACCGTTCAGGCCATAGCTGGATTCACGGGCTTTTATTTCGCGAACATAATTCTGGGAACTCTCATATTGTCGCTTACCGGTTTTGACTTCCTGATCACGCATTCCGCGGTTCTCCTTGCACTGACAAATGTGGGCGTCGGTTTCGGCGGGCTGGGCACGAGTGTCTCATTCTCCATCTTTCCTGACTGGGCACTGTCCGTTCTTTCCTTTCTCATGCTTGCCGGACGTCTTGAGCTTTTCACGGTCTATTCAATCTTCACACGCGACTTCTGGAGAAGGTAGAAAAAGATTTCCTTGACAGGGGAAGGAATCCGTTACAACAATATACACACGAGTGTATACGGAGGCTGTATGGAAAAGAAACATCAGGTTGTTTTCATAATGACTGACACAACACGTTACGACATGGTCGGCTGCTATGGGTATCCCGACATGAAAACTCCATGCATAGACAGACTTGCATCTGAGGGAGTCAGGTATTCGAGGGCATACAGCTGCCAGCCTGTGTGCGGGCCTGCACGGAGTGCGATCTTCACCGGCCTCTATCCTCATTCCAACGGAAGCTTTACGAACTGCGTGCCTTTATGGGCCGGAGTGAAGACAGTCGGAGAGAGAGTGAGCGGGAAGGGTGTGCACAGCGTGTATATCGGCAAATGGCATCTTGATGGCGGAGATTATTTCGGAAACGGAATCTGCCCCGAAGGATACGATGAACGCTACTGGTTTGATATGAAGTGCTATCTTGACGAGCTGAGCGACGAGGAAAAGATAAAGTCGAGAAAGGAATCCTCGTCTCTTGAAGACGGCGGCATTGATGAGACATTCACATTCGGCCACCGCATTGCGCAGCGCGCGATAGATTTCCTCAGCAGGGAAGGAAAGGACGAGGATTTCTTCCTGACGGTCAGTTTTGACGAGCCCCATCAGCCTTATTTGTGTCCAGAGCCGTTTGCTTCGATGTATGAAGGCTATGAACTTCCCCTGACTCCTGCGTATTACGATACTCTTGAAGGAAAGCCTCTGCTTGAAAAGCTGTGGGCCGGAAAGAATCTTCATGAGGATAAATCGAAGCTTTCCATAAAGCCGCAGCTGTTTCTGGGCTGCAACAGTTTTGCGGATTATGAGATAGGACGTGTTCTTGATGCCGTAAGGGAATATGCTCCGGATGCGATGGTGATCTTCACATCGGATCACGGAGAGGCGCTTGATGCACATTCCCTTTCGCTCAAGGGACCTAGCGTATATGAGGAGATATGCCACATACCTCTGATCATTAAGGGAGGTGCATACTGCAGCGCACCTGAGGGTGCTGTATATGATCATGTTGTCAGCCATATAGACATCACTCCCACGATTCTGGATTATTTCGGAATTGCGAAGCATCCCGAGATGCCGGGTGTCAGCATGCGGCCTGTTATCGAAAAGCCGGATGAGAATGTCCTTCATGATGTGGTGTATACTGAGTTCCATCGTTATGAGATAGATCACGACGGATTCGGCGGCATACAGTTCATGAGAGCCGCTATAACTGACAGATACAAGATGGCTCTTTTCCTTCTCGATGAGACTGACGAGCTGTTTGACACAGAAAAAGATCCTTATGAGCTGAGAAACCTTATCTATGATGAGTCATACGCTGATGTGAGGAAACGTCTTCATGAAAATATCCTCACAATGATGAATGATACCCGTGATCCTTTCCGCGGCTATCAGTGGAGGACCCGGAACTGGAACAGGGAAACAGAGAAACCGGACTGGGAGTGTGATTACTGCACCAGACAGCGTCCCACAGCTGACGATGAACACAGACAGCTTGATTATGATACCGGACTGCCTATAAAGGAATTCGTGCGGTTCAAGAAGAAATACGACAAGCCCGCAGGAACGATATGACGAGAGGAAGAATCACACGCAAGGATGTTGCACTTAAAGCCGGTGTCAGCGAGACGGTTGTCAGCTATGTGCTTAATGCGAACCGCTATGTTGACAGTGCCAAGAAGGAGAGAGTGCTTCAGGCTGTCAGGGAACTGGGATACGTTCCATCTCCTGCGGCACGCTCGCTTAAAGGCAAGGATGCCCATCATGTTCTTTTCATTGTCGATGACATGGTTTCAGAGTATTTCGGTTCGATAATCGCTGAAATGGAGAACCTGGTTGCCGGAAAAGGTTTTCTTTTCTCCCTTGCATGCGACAGAGGAGATGAGAATTTCGTACAGACAGTGTGCAACTGGTCTTTCGACGGTATCATCATAGGTTCTGCAACGATAAGAACTGAGGATATTCAGAGGATCATCGATACTGGAATGCCGACAGTGATTCTGTCGATGAATGACTATCCGGCATTCAGCGGGCGCTACGGGCTTGTGTTTACAGGACTGAAAAACGGATCTGTGAAAGTGATGGAATGCATGAGGAAGAGAGGACGAAAAAGAATTGCCTTTGTCGATTCATTTTCCATCAGCGGTTCGCCTGTAAATAAGGCCGACTTCCGCTATATAGGCTATAGGGAGGCTCTGAACGGAGCCGGTGAGATAATAATAGACGGGTGCTCCGGTTCTGCAGAACTCAGGAAGAAGATAGCAGATGTTTATGAGAAGACGCATTTCGATGCGCTTTTCTGCAGGACGGACAGAATTGCAGCTGAAGCGATGATTGCCCTCTCTGCAATCACTCTGACTGTCCCGTCTGATGTTTCTGTTGTGGGTGTGAACAACAGCAGGATCGCAATGTACACTCAGCCGAGGCTGACAAGTCTTGCGATAAGGAAAGATGAGGTGGCAGAAGCCACACTGAGGCTTTTCTCCTCATTGAGAGTGAGCAGCAAGGAGGAGATTCTTACTGTTCAGCTTGAAACAGATCTTATAGAGCGCGAAAGCGTATAGGAAATTTCATTCAAGGCAAAAAGGAGGCCTATATGAAGAAATTATTGTGTATTGCATTGATCGCACTTATGGTCATGGCAAATGTCTTTGCCGGCGGCAGCGGTGAAACTGCTGAAGCAAATGCTGATTCTCCAGTTACACTCAAAGTCGCAAACTATGCTCTGCTTGAAAGCGGCTATGAGGATTTCTGGGCAGGTGTCAAGGAAGGTTTTGAGGCAAAGTATCCCCAGTACAAGATTGAATGGGTCACAGCTCCGTATGGAGAAATTCTCAATCAGGTGATCAACATGGCCGGCGGCGGTGACAGGGTTGATGTCATCTTCGGTGAGGAAGCATGGGTTCCTCAGCTTTATTCATCCGGCCTTGCAGCTCCCGTGACATCAATCGTCGATGAAGCCTTTGTGTCGGATTTCGATCCTGCTGTAATGGATGTGTTCACCATTGACGGCGACATCTACGGCATTCCTCTTTACGTCTCACCGTTCATTCTCTATTACAACACAGAGCTTTTCGAGCAGGCAGGTCTTGATCCGGCAAATCCTCCGAAAACATACGATGAGATGCTTGCTGCAGCTGAAAAGCTTTCACAGCTGACTGATGCCAACGGCAACAAGGTCTATGCATTCGGTCAGACAACCGCTTCTGTCGTCATTTCAGGAAGCTCTCTCATTTCCATGATCTATAACTTCGGCGGCAACGTATTCACTGAGGACGGACAGCTTGATGTCGACAATGAAGGCTTCCGCCAGGCATTCGAGATGCTGCAGCTTCTTGATGAGAAGGGTTACAATCCCCAGAATGCGAAACTCAAGGATCTGAGGAATCTCTTCGCCCTGGGCCAGCTGGCCATGTACTATGATCAGAGCTGGGGCTTCAACGGCGTGAGCTCAATCAATCCCGAAGCTTCTTCATTCACAGCATCCGCAGCTCCTCTTGCAGGCGGCAGCGGCAGCGGCGAAGCGGTTCTCTGTTCCCACTGCTTCATAGTTGTTGACAACGGAGAGGCAAAGAATGCGGCAACGGATGCATTCGTGCAGTATGTCATAAGTGAGGAAGTACTCAGCGATTACCTTGCCAATGTAACTCCTGCATATCCGGCAAAGAATTCCATGTCTGATATGGAATCTGTTGTAAACTCAGGTGTTCTCAAGGGAGCATCCTCTTCAATCAGCAATGTGAGGAAGGTTCCTTATGTAAGCGCGATGAGCGACATTTCCCTTGATCTGTGCACACTGGCACAGGCAGTGACGGTTTCCAACACTTCCGTTGACCAGGCAATCGAGGCTTTCGTCAGAAGTGCGTCGGTGAAGCTCTGATTCATTATTTTCAAAGGGCTGTAAGCGATTGCGGCCCTTTCCCCTTCAGGGAGGTATGTTTTGAGAAGTCTCAGCAAGAAAAAAGGAGATATGTATTACGCCATGATGCTTACCGTCCCGGCGCTCATACTCGCTCTCCTTTTCATTTTCATCCCCATAATAGACTCCGTAATAAAGAGTTTCCAGGATTATAAAGTCAGAAACATAATTGCAAATGTTCCGGGAGAATGGAACAACTTCGAAAACTATACGAAGATTTTCATCTCCGGTTCTCTTCCGAATGCCATTATAAACACATTCTCATTTGTCATTATGGTCATACTCTGCCAGTTTGTCCTGGGCATGGCGCTGGCACTGGTTCTGAATTCAAATGTGCGCTTCGCACGGTTTTTCAGAAGTATCATGATGACACCGTGGGTTGTTCCCACTGTCATTTCCGCACTCATCTGGATGTGGCTTTTCCAGCCCCAGTACGGACTCGTGAAATACTTTGTGCAGCTTTTCACGGGAGGGGAGGTCACCGATTTCGCCATGCTGAACAATCCTGATACAGCACTTATGGGCGTCTCGATAGCCGCACTGTGGAAACAGATACCGCTCATGACGCTGCTTCTTCTTGCCGGACTGCAGAACGTCCCTTCCGACATCCTGGAAGCGGCGACGATTGACGGAGCGGGGTCACTCAGAAGGTTTTTCTCGATCACACTGCCTTATCTGTCACCGGTTGTGAAGGTTTCGATTTCGATGTCCATCATAGAAAACTTCAAGCAGTTTCCTCTTTTCTGGACGATGACGGGAGGAGGACCGGACGGAGCGACCACCAATCTTGCCATACTGAGCTACAGGGAAGCGTTCGTGAGCATGAACATGGGCTCCGGTGCCGCGGTCACCACAATCTGGATGGCTCTGATGATCATAACTATCGGTGTATACAACAGGCTGTTCAGAACACAGGATATGTCATAGGGAAGGAGGAGTGATAGCATGAATATAAAAACAGGCAGAATATTATCTCTTGTTCTCAGGTATCTGATCCTTGCGGCAATCATTCTTTTCCTGCTGTTTCCGATCTACTGGATGCTGGCAACCTCGTTCAAGACGAACATGGAAGCTTATAAGTATCCTCCGACATTCTATCCTGATGAACCTTCATTCTCCGCATATATGTCGCTTTTCACTGAAAACAATCAGTTCTTTGTCTATTATGTGAATAACTTCATAGTATCCGGGATTACCGCACTGGTCTGCACCCTTGTCGCGATCATAACAGGCTATGCAATCGCGAGGTTCAATATAAAGTGGACGATTCTCGTGGCTTCGCTGCTTGTGTTCACACAGATGTTCCCGATTGTCAGCCGCATGATAAGCCTTTACGGCCTTATGTCGGACATCGGACTCATCAATACCCGTACAGGTCTCGTGCTTGCGATAAGCGCGGCCCAGATACCGTTCTGCGCCACGCTGATGTCATCCTTCTTCCGTAATGTGCCGAAGGAAATCGAGGAGGCCGCATACGTTGACGGAGCCGGAAGGAATAGAATCCTCTTTTCCGTGATCACACCTCTTGTGAAGCCCGGCATGCTTGCTGTCGGCATTTATGCGTTCCTGCAGACATGGGATGACTACCTCCATGCTGCGACGCTCATTCAGAGCGATAATCTGAGAACGCTCTCGATCGGTATCTCACTGCGCTATCTGGGAGAGCTTTCCTATGACTGGAGCCTCATAAACGCAATCTCTGTCATCGGTACGATCCCGATGGTTCTTGTGTTCTTCTTCTTCCAGAAGTATATGATCAAAGGACTTGTGGCAGGTGCCGTAAAAGGCTGATGCCGCCGGACTTCTCCACCTCCATTCCTCCCTCAGGGGAGGATTTTTTTTTCACAAATCTGTTTGACATGTTGACAAGTACAATACCGCAAATCTGTTTGACAAAATACCGCAAATCTGTTTGGCAAATGTCTTATAGAATAATATATTCATTTATATGAACAAGAAATATTATCCAAGAGTCGTAGATAATATCTTGAAACAAAGTCTGCAGGTTTCCGGTGGAAGAATTTCATACACGACGGATGCTGACATCCATATAGTTCCAATAGGATGCCCCGGACCATAATTGTCTGTTTGAGATTTTTAATCATCTTGGTTTCTGTATGTTTTCTTTCTTTAAAACATTTGTTTTTAAAGGGGACTGCAGTCAGTTTTTTTCATCCAGAATCTGGTTTGAATATGAGCATTTTTCTGCTTGGAAAAACTCAGCCGTTCTTTCTGTACTTTCTGTAGATCACAGTGAAACAGATCACATGGGAGATGAATGTTATTATCCAGGTGATCGGATATGAAAGATACAGCGTGAAAAGAGTCGGGGAGAGTCTGTAGACTGTCATGATCCATATGATCCTGAAAAGGCATACGCCGGTGAGCGTGACAATGGTCGGCAGGAGGGAGTAGCCCAGGCCCCTTATCGAGCCGCATGCTGTATCCATCATGCCGTCAAAGAAATATGTCGGGAAGATCACTTTCATTCTTCCCATGCCGTATGAGGCGACTTCGGGATCCGATGTATAGATTGAAAGCAGCTGATTGCCGAAGATGAGGCCGAGTGAGCCCAGAATTATGCCGACAAGTGCGACAATGACAGTGCATACAATGAAGATCGGCACAATTCTCTCTTTCTTTCCGGCTCCCATGTTCTGGCTTGTGAAACTTGTTGATGCCTGATAAAGGGAGTTCATGGCCGTATATATGAATCCTTCAAGGTTCACACCCGCCGTGTTGCCTGCCACGGCAATTGAACCGAATGTGTTTATTGAAGACTGGATCAGGACATTCGAGATGTTGAAAAGAGCACCCTGAACTCCTGCGGGAAGTCCTATTTTCATGATAAGGCGAAGCTTCGAGCTGTATATTTTCAGTCTTCTCAGATCAAGATTGTATGCTGCATTGCTTTTCATCATGCAGCGTACGACAAGGAATGCCGAAATGTACTGCGATATGATTGTAGCAAGGGCGACACCTGCAACACCGAGGCCGAAAACAAGTACGAAGAAAAGATTCAGGCATACGTTTATGATGCCGGATGTGAGAAGGTAGATCAGCGGACGTCTGGTATCTCCGACAGCCCTGAGTATTCCGGCGCCGAAGTCGTAAGTCAGCATTGCCGGCATTCCGAGAAATACTATGCTCATGTAAAGCACTGCCTGTGACAGGACATCATCCGGGGTTCCCATGAGGGAGAGAAGCGGACGTGCCCCGATAAGCCCTATCACTACAAGAGCGAAGCCGCAGACAATGGAAAGGAGAATCGACGTATGTACGAGTTCGTCTATGTTCTTCTGGTCCTTTGCGCCATAGTAGCGTGCCATGAGCACGCTGCTTCCGATTGAAAGACCGAGGAATATGTTGACTATCAAATTGTTCAGACTGCTTGTTGAGCCGACTGCGGCCATTGCCTGAGGTCCTGTGAATTGACCCACAACTATGATATCGGCAGCATTGAAGAGAAGCTGGAGAATGCCGGAAGCCATCAGGGGAAGGGCGAACTGCAGCACTTTCGGAACAAGAGGCCCGCTGCACATGTCAATTTCGTAACTACGCTTCATAGCCAGTGATGATATTCCTGCGCCGATAATATTTCCAGTACTTCCCGCATGAAAAAATATGGATCTGAATTTTTCTCCGTGTAAAGAAGTGAGGTATAGATAGAAGGAAAGAGCGGTAACTCTTATGATTTGAATCGCCAAAAACAAGTCAAGGAGAACCGCTCATGAAAGAAGATAGCACGTACCTCTTGTCAGAATCCACAGGCTGGATAGTGGATTGGGAGAACCCATTGCTTGAGCTGTGCAGGGACGGCCGGCGAGGCATCACGTATGAGAAGATCACAAGCGAGCAGCTTGACGAGTTGCAGTATCTTGCATATCCGATGGAATATTACGTCTGATTTTTCAGATTGTCTGTCTTACGTCTGCCGGGTCAGTCCGGCAGACATTTTATCTGTTTTCAGCAGATCCTTTGTTTTCACTTCACCTGGTGTGTCAGAGTCTTTCCTTCTTCGAATTCCTTCACATTCGCAAGCGTTGTCCCGCTGATTGCACTGAGGGCCTCCTCGGTAAGATAGCCCTGATGTGATGTTATGATCGCGTTGGGCATGCTTATGAGGCGGGCAAGAGTGTCATCTTCTATGCCTTCGCTGCTCTGATCCGTGTAGAATATTCCGGCTTCTTCCTCATAGACATCCAGTGCCGCGCCTCCTAGTTTCTTCTCCTTCAGAGCCTCAACAAGGGCTTCGGAGTCGATCAGGGCACCGCGGGAGGTATTGATCAGGAAGGCTGTGTCCTTCATGGCATCAATGGTTGCCGCATTGATCATGTGCCTGTTCTCTTTTGTGAGAGGGCAGTACAGCGAGACAACATCCGCTTCTCTCAGAAGTGTGTCAAGATCAGTGTACTGCACATCAGGATCCTTTGCCGGATACGGGTCGTATGCAAGGACTTTCATGCCGAATCCTTTTGCGATGCCGATTGCAACCCTGCCGATTTTTCCGGTGCCGACAACTCCGAATGTCTTGCCGTACAGATCCATGCCCACAAGGCCCGAGAGGGAGAAGTTGAATTCCCTTGTCCTCACATATGCATGTGTCAGCTTTCTGACAAGCGCGAGAAGAAGGGCGAAAGAATGTTCGGCAACAGCATGCGGGCTGTATGCCGGGACTCTCACGACAGGAATGCCTTTTTCATTCGCATACTGGTAATCGACATTGTTGAAGCCGGCAGAACGCATGGCGATGAGACGGACTCCTTCCTGGCTGAGGATGTCGATGACAGTTCTGTCAACCGTGCAGTTGACAAACGGGCAGACCACATCCGCACCTTTTGCCATGACTGCACTGTGGGCATTCAGCGCAGGTTCGAGGTATACGATCTCAAAGCCGTAATCCATGTTTGCCGCGTCAAAATGCTTTTTATCATAATTTTTGGTGTCAAAAAGAACTATTTTCATGTTTGTCATTCTCCTGCACCTAATGTAATGATAAAAATTCCATAAGGAAAGAAAAATTTTCTCTCCTTCTGTGAGAGTGAGACAGAGGATGCCGCATGCTGCGGCATCACGATTCACTTCTCAGCTTTTTCCTTATTCTCATCTCCGCTATGAAGCGGATTTTCCCCGAGACTGTCTATGATGGTGATGACCAGTCCTCTTATGCTGTTTTCGGTTGTCCTGTACGGCGCGATACGCAATGTATAGCAGCGTCCGTTCATTGCCGTAACCTCACGGTCGATGGAGATCAGATCCCTTAAGACCGTACGGCAGTCGGCTTCGATCGCCTCATCCGGGAAGCTGTGTGCGAATATCTGGATTGAACGCCCGATATCATGATCCATGAGCTGGAATTCGCGTCCCACGTATTCGGTGAACTTTCTTATGTTCAGATTGCTGTCCACGAAGAGAATGCCGATCATCGTGGATGAGAGGAAGTTCGACAGGTCGTTTGTCATCATCGTCAGCTCGTCGAGCTTCAGCTGGTGCTCTGTATTTACGGTGTACAGCTCCTCATTGACGGACTGCAGCTCTTCTGTTGAACTCTGGAGTTCCTCGTTGGCTGTCAGAAGCTCCTCGTTTGCAGCCTGGAGCTCACCGTTCACGGTTTCAAGACGCTGGATGGTGGCTCTCAGATCGCTCTGCGAGACCGAGAATTCCTTCTCAAGCTCCGCAATGCGCTTTGCAGCTGTTGCATCGAGATCGTACTTCTCCACATTCCCATCAAGTTCTGCCGGTCTGTTCTCAAGGAAGAGAATCGCGATAAGACTTTCATCATCGCCGGCATCTGAGTGCGGAACAGGCTGGATTGACAGGTCTATTACCTTGCGTCCGGACGGGCAGTCGAGTGCGATTGATGTGTAAGTCACTCCCTTATGCTCGCTGCGCACCTTGCTCAGTCCCGTTGCCGCGACAAGATTGAGATCCCTGTTGACCATGCTGAAGAAATTCAGCGTCGCTTTTCCCGGCGCGATTGTGAGATAGTCGCTGTATGCGCCGAAGAAATGAACCACATTGTCATCCCTGTCGATGACAACTGAAGGAGGGAGGAATTTCTCAAGGAATCTGGAATACAGGTTTTCACCGTTGCTCTCGTCATTCGGCTTGACGGATGCCCTTATGCTGGATGGAGAGATTGCCTGTATGTTGGGAATATTGAAAGTCGGCGGGGTGAGATCCTCGACTTTTCCATCTCCTTTGTGTATGTATATCTTCTCCGCACTGCACACGGGCTTGAAGAGATTCACATATTCTCCGGCGGTCTCGCTCTTGCCGAGGAAGAGATAACCGTTGTTTTTCAGCGCCGAGTGGAAGATCGCGAAAAGGCCGCGGCGCAGCACAGGCTGGAAATAGATCATCACGTTGCGGCAGACGATGAGATCAAGCTTGCCGAAAGGCGGATCGGAGAACATGTTGTGTGTCGCGAAGACGATCATTTTCCTTATCTCGCGGCAGATCTGGTACTGCTCGTTCTGCTTGATGAAGAATTTGGAAAGACGGTCGGATGAGACATCGTCGATTATGTTTTCCGAGAAAACGCCCCTGCTTGCCTGTTCGATGGCACGGCTGTCCACGTCTGTTGCGAATATCTTGATATCTCTTGTGACTTCAAGTTCCTCCATGACTTCCTTGAAGAGGATCGCGATTGAATAAGCCTCTTCGCCTGTAGAGCATCCGGCGCTCCAGACCCTTATCGGTTCATCTTCCTTCGCCCTGTCGACAATCTTGTAAATCACATTGTATTTCAGCTTCTCAAAGAAACCCGGGTCACGGAAAAAGTTTGTGACACCGATGAGAATTTCCTTTACGAGGATATTCACTTCCTCCGTGTTGTCACCGAGCAGATGGGCGAAATCGGAAAGCGTCGCGGTATGTGTGACCAGCATGCGGCGCTCTATGCGGCGCAGGATGGTTGAACGTTTGTAATATGTGAAATCTATCCCGCTTGCATTCTTCAATATCGCATAGATGTGCGAGAGTGTTTCCTCCTCTGAGAAAAGTTCGTCATCCTCATTTGCCTGTGCGTCTCCCGGGCGGGAACGCAGGAGTATAGGAGTGGAAGAGAAGTTCAGGATCTCTTCCGTGATCTCTTCGGGAGAGAGTATGAAATCTGCAAGTCCCGTATTGATCACACTGCGCGGCATGCCGTCGAATTTCGCACTCTCCGGTGCCTGGGCGATGACAAGTCCTCCCTTTTCCTTTATTGCCTTTATGCCGTTCGTACCGTCCGATCCCGTACCGGAGAGAACAATGGCGATCGAGTGTTCCTTTTTCTCTTCGGCAAGGGAAGTGAAGAAGACATCAATCGGATGATTGAGCGTTCCGGCATCATAGTCGGAGAGAATCAGCTGATTCTGCTGTATCGTCATGTATTTCTTCGGCGGTATGAGATAGACAGTATCAGGATGGATGCTCATATGGTTTTCCGCCTGATACACAGACATCTGCGTGTGCTTTGCGAGGATGTCAGCCATGAGGCTTTTGTAATCAGGCGACAGATGCTGGATGACAACAAAGCAGAAACCGCTGTGGGACGGCATGTAGTCGAAAAACTGCTGCAGTGCCTCAAGTCCGCCGGCAGATGCTCCGATTCCTATGACAAGAGGGGATGCGGAGACTTTCTTATCCATTTCCTGCTTTCTGTCTGTCTTCTGTGATGTTTTCTTTTTCTTGTTTTCTTCCATTTTTTTCCTCCTGTCCTGTATCAGCTTGTTTTCCTTTTCAAAAGGTACTTTTCCCTGAAATCCTGAGCATTCATCGGTTTGTCATAATAATAACCCTGAGCGTAATTGCAGCCGATTTCAAGAAGTGCCTTTATCTGTTCCTGTGTTTCCACACCTTCCGCCACGCATCTCATTCCACGTCCTTTTCCTATATGCACAAGATCTTTGACAAGCATTCTGTTTGCCTCATTGTCGGCAAGCTGGGTTATGAGACTCCTGTCAAGCTTGACCGTGTCGAATGTCACATTGGTGAAAAGCGACAGGTTCGCATAGCGCGAGCCGAAATCATCAAGGCAGACGCGGAAGCCGTATGAGCGGAAGCTGTCCACTGTTTTTTTCAGTTCGCTATCCGTTATTGCATCGGCATTCTCCGTGATCTCAAGCGACAGCATATCTGCCGGTATGTCCGGGTAGCGGCTCTGGATTGCGATCGTCGATGCAAGGATCGAGGGATGAGTGAGAGTGACACGTGAGAAATTGACGCAAACGGGCAGAAGGCCGAATCCTTCCTTTCTCCATCTGTCACTCTGGCTGAGTACTTCATCCAGCACATACAGATCGAGTTCCCTTATGCTGCCGTGCTCCTCCAGCTTTCCGATGAAACGTGAAGGTGGAATCAGTGCGCCGTTTTCATCTATGCCCCGCACAAGGGCCTCTGCCGAGATGAGAGAGCCGTCATTCATATTGACTATCGGCTGATAGTATACTGCAAGCTTTGTGAACAGTGTCTTCTCTCCCATTGCTGAATAATCTTCCAGAGTGGAGAAGATTGAAGGCGCTATCACGTGGGCCGCATCCCTGTTCATGTTCATGTCGCTTCTGGCATCATCAACAAGACGGCGACCGGTGAAGACCCCGTCCGCCCATGCGCATCCTATTCTCACATCGCGCGGATAGCGGCGCTGCAGAATTGAATTGAGCCGTGCGCACCGGCCGAGGAAAACCTGCTTTGTGGTGTTCGGACAGAAGGCGATGAACTCTGCATCCCATGTCCTGAAGAGCAGGGAAGGCCCGAAGATGTCCGCAAGGGATTTCGACACGTACCACAGCAGACGGCTGCCGTATTCAAAACCTTTGCTGTTGTTGATAGCGGTTATTGCGGGAATGTCTATGCACACAGCTCCCAGAGAAGTGAATTTATCGGAATTGAGGGTATAGATTGTCGCCATGTAGGAACGCAGATCCGGCATGCCCATAAGCTGTTCTGCACTGCTTTCATTTTTCCCCTTAGCCCTGTCCGATGCCTTGAAACGTTCTTCTTCATGCATGATATAAGGAATGAGAGTGCTGAAGAGCGCGGCGCTGGCAGGATGCTTTCTGGCGTTCTCGATGCACAGGAAACCTTCGATCCTGTCTTTGCGTGAAAGCGGAAATGCTGTGTAATGCCACACTTCATCTTCTTTTCCCTCTTCCGTCTTCACACCCTGAGTGCGTGTGAGGAACACGGGAGCTTTCTCTTCTATGCAGCGTTCAAGCAGGTGGAAATTCTTCAGAATCATTCCGGATACGACCTGCTGTATGGATCTCTTGCAAGGATCATCCCATTCATACGGCATTGTCACGACTTTGTCATTTTTTGCAAGGGAGAGAATATAGACACGGTCCGCATTGTAATACAGTCCAATGTTCCTGAGAACGCCGAGAATTGAATTCTCAAGACTGCTGGCAGACAGCATGGCACCCATGCAGTTGAAAGCCACGTCTTTCTCTCCTTCGCTCAGCGGTCTTGAAAGTTCTCCTGCAAGAACGGCTATCTGTTCGTCTTTGCTTTCGTTTTCCAGTCTTGTCCAGCTTTTGTCTTCGCTTTCACTTGCGAATGACACTGTATCCACGGGGGCGTTCCACCTCTGTGAGCAGGCATATGACGCATTTGCAAGCAGTGCGCCGTATCCTGTCTGTCCGCTCTGCTGTAGTGCGACACCGACAACGAAACGCATCATCGGCGATGCCGGATTTGTACGTATCACGCGCCGGATGAATGTTATGACTTCATCGATTTTATGCCTGAGGTGATCCTCAGACGTCTCATGGGGGAAAATTACAAGCAGCCGCTCTATGCCGTAACGGCCGACAATGCAGTTTCCTCCAAGACCGAGCGACAGTGAGGCCGCTATATCCTGTATCAGAGACTCCTGCATGAGACTTGACTGGCCTGCGAGCCCGTTTATCTGGAAAACTGCAAGCGCCTTTGTCATATCATCAGTGCTGAATATTGCAGAAGCGATCTTCTCAATTGACGGCTTGTCATACAGCACGGCATCCTCAGTGATGGTGAAAATCCCCTCTCTCAGGATTCTCTCACTCCTGGATGAAAGCGGAATCTGCAGCACATATGCGTTCATATACAAATCATGGGTTATTGCGGACTCTACAAGATGCAGGACATGGCGGACCTTCCTTATGTTCCCGCCTCTGTCAGGACTCTCCATATCCTTGCATATCCAGCGTCTTCCTTCATCGTACATTTCCATGAGGTTATCTGCGGTATATGTGAACGGGCCAGTGCTGTTTTTTTCCTTTCTGAAGAATCCGGCAGAGAACTGTTCCAGCAGCTTATGCGGCTGTGATGAATCAATGCTGTCTGTCAGATTTCTTCCTTCCATCCAGTATTCTTCCACTTTGTTTCGCGTGAGATTCACGTGCAGGTGTACGACAAGACGGGAGAGAAGCGCTTCGGGAAGCAGCCTGGCAGGAATCCAGTCGAAACCCTGTTCGGATAATGTAGCGGACATCGGCTGCTCGATTCCGATTGCCCTTACTGCATGTCCCACATCGTCATAAAGAGTGCGGTAGGAGAGGGCTACCCAGCTGAAGAATGTGCTGTCATGATAACGGATCATGAAATTGCCGTAGCCCTGGCTCTGTCCTGCAAGGATCTGGGATGCAAACTGCCTGAACTGGTCAATTGAATTCTGGTGGATGAAACCCCTGCTGATAAGCTGGGAGGGGAAGTCCGGCAGTGTCAGTTCCCTGACTTCCCCGTTTTCCGTCTTCCAGTATGAGGTGAATGTCCTTTTCCTGATATCCACTTCCCACAGCTGCTGGGAAGTCTGGTCGAATGCAGTCTGCAGCCTTTCATTCGTATCTTCAAGGTATACTTCGTTTTCCTTGTAGAGCGTGACATCATTTGTCGTGACGAGCATTGTGACGCGGGCTGAGCCTGTGTCTATCTGGACGGCACGGATATGCCACCATTTCCAGCCGCTTGACGAAGTGACACGGTGTGTATGCTCGACAGGACAGTGATTCTTCAGTCCGTCATAAAGATTCTCCATCAGGTTCTGTATGTCATCCGGATGCACTATCGATGCAAGCGGAATGGGGAGATGGAATGTATTGTAATCCTTTCCTATCAGACGGCAGTAGCTGGGGCTGACATATACAATCTGGGCAGTGTCGCCGAATTCCACCATCGCAACACCGCTGTCCAGATATTCAAGCAGGCTGTTTATGGGAATGGCATTCACATTATGGTAATCTTCGCTCCTGTCATCCTTGCGCTGATCACGGCTTGTCAGGCGGAAAGTGTGTTTTCCTTCTTTCTTGGCTTTGTAAAGTGCGATATCGGCACTTTTGTACAGCATTTCGAAGTCTTCACCTGTGCCGGTGACATAAATTCCCACACTTGCGGTGAGATTCACGACTTTCTTGTCTCCCAGCGAAAGCTGGAGGGCTTCACATATCTGGGCGCCTTTCTTTCCCGCATATTCCGCGTTTATGTCCTTGCCGCACAGGAAGACTGCGAATTCGTCACCGCCCAGGCGTCCTATTATGTCGCTGGCCCGGAAAAGATGCGAGAGTATCTGGGCCGACTGTCTGATTGCCATGTCTCCAGCCTGATGTCCCAGTGTGTCGTTGACAAGCTTGAAGTCATCAAGATCTATGATGAAAGCGGCGCAGGATTCTCCTTCCTGCATTGCCCTCAGTTTCTTTTTTATATGCCCTTCCATCGTGGCGCGGTTGAGAAGACCTGAAAGAGAATCCTTTGATGCTCTCTGGAGCAGCTTTTCCAGTTCATTCTCTCCGACTGCCACCGCTGATTTGTTTTCATCCATAAAAACAGATTAACCCCTGATGTTTTCAACAGGACAGTGCCTTGATGCTGCAGGCAGCACTTTCATGATGGAGCACAGGGGATTGAGGCCGGCTCATGCAGTTCAATGACAGTATCCGTATATTTCACAATAATAGCACACCGCATTTCAATGTGACAGGTTTAATTGACCCGCCTTTCAAATAAAACAACAAAATTTTCACCTCTTCACGATATGGGGATATAATATTTTCAAGGAGACTGTGATGGAAAGAAAGTTTTTTTCTCCCGGCTGTTCCGGTTTTTCATGGAAGAGTGAAGACAACCTGCATTTTCTCGGGCGCACCTATGATATGTTCGGCGATCTTAAGGGCAACATGATAACGCTCATTGCAGAAGGTTATGAACTGAATACATCCCCCTCCGGAGAAGGGGAGAAGGTCAGTCTGAGATACGGCCTCATCGGCAATGCCATACAGGGCTCCGCTTCTCCCATTTTCACTGACGCGATAAACGAGAAAGGCCTCATGGGAACACTTCAGAACTTCCCCTCTTACGGCCACTTTGATACGCAGAAGGGGAAAACCGATGTGCATCCTGCATTCTTCCTTCCTTACATGCTCGGCCTTTGTTCCTGCATTGATGAACTGTGCGAAATGGCCGGTAAAATCAATCTGACAGGCGAGCTTATATTCAACTCCCATATGTCCGTGCATTATATTTTCAGCGATGAAAGCGGGGAGGCTGTCATCATCGAGCCTGATGAAGATGGCATAACTGTTCACCGCAATACAGTCGGCGTTATGACGAATGCCCCCGGTTACAGATGGCAGCATGACAATCTGAAAAACTATGTTGCACTCTCTCCGTTTCACACCCCGCCGCGGCCTCTTCTGGGCGAGAGTGTCTCGACATTTGGCAGCGGCACCGGCGGCAGCTTCGGCCTGCCCGGCAGTTTCTCGTCTCCCGACAGGTTCGTGCGTCTTGCCTTTGCCAAGGATTTCTCTCCTCCAGGAAAGAATGAGGAAGATGCCGTGAACCGCATGTTCAGTATTTTCTCAACCGTAACGGTTCCTGACGGTATGCTGAGGGAATCGGCGGAAAGTGAGGAATGCGAGAAAACACTGTGCACCTGCGTTATGTGTTCTGAAAGCCGCACGTATTACTTCTCTCCCTTCGAGAACAGGAGAATCAGCGCGTACTCCCTTATGAATGCCCTCCGTCTGATGAAAGACGGGGAGAAGATCAAACTGTATCCTCTGCCGCTGGTATGCGATATTGATCATGTCGTCTGAGGGATGATCCGTTACTTTGACAATAACTGCGAGGCACGCCCGCCGCTGAATTTATGTGTTCTGTTTTTTCAGAATTCGATAAGTTCGTACTCTCTTGTTCCGTATCCCAGTTCTGCTGCCGCCTCGATTGTGTGGATGCCGTTGCGGCTGTTGACTCTCTCCATGAAATGTTCCTTTCCCGTGTCATCACTGTTCATGACAAGATCGATGCATGCCTGATCGATTGCAACAGGATCAAGGGATGCAAGGATGCCGATGTCTTTCATGCAGGGGTCCTCTGCAACCTCACAGCAGTCGCAGTCCACAGAAAGATTCTTCATCACATTGATGAATGCGATCCTGTCTCTGAAGTGCTTCACCACAGTCATGGCGGCATCTGCCATCGCTTTGGGAAAGACTGTGCTGTTTGCATGTTTCTGCCAGGTCTCAAAGCGGTCGTCAGTGACACCTGCCGAGTGGATGAGCGCTTTTCCCGCACGGCTTGCGCAGCCTATTGAAAGCTGTTTGAGAGCTCCGCCGTAACCTCCCATCGGATGACCCTTGAAGTGGGCGAGGATCAGCATCGAATCATAATTCAGGATGTTCTTTCCCACATGGTTCTCTCTAAGGACCTTTCCGCCTGTCACATTCCAGATGACATCGGGTCCCTCTCCGTCCATAAGATCGACATTGAAGTACTTTGTCCATCCGTGTTCTTCCATGAGTTTCCAGTGTGATTCAGTGTTGTCCCTCACTCCGCCGGCAGCATCTCCGTATGCGGTGTTGCATTCAACAATGGTACCGTTGACTTTCTCAACCGCCGGACGCCAGAATTCGGGGGGCAGGTAGTTCTGGTTTCCCTTTTCTCCCGAGTGGACTTTGACTGCCACTTTCCCCGTAAGCTGTATGCCGAGCTTTTCATAGGCTTCAACCACCTTTTCCGGTGTAAGCGCTCTGGTGAAATAAACTTTGGCTTTCATATGATTCCTCCATGGATGCAACTCTGTTCTGACAGAGTGTCAGAGTAATAATCGCATTGTTCTGACACACTGTCAATATAAATGACGATCCAGTATTCATGTTGCCTGCATGCCTGAAGAGAGGGTATCCTTAGCTGTATAAGGAGAAGGCGTATGCTTGAACTCACAGTCGGACACTGCGGAGAAGATTATTACACAATACAGGAAGCCCTTGATGCGGTTCCTTATGAGACAGAGGCAAAAATCACCATAAAGGAAGGAGTGTATGAGGAGAAGCTTTTTGCCGACAAAAGAAAGCTTACGGTTACAGGGGAAGGAAAGGTTGTCATACGCTGGGCTGACAGTGCCCGCACGATAATGCCGGACGGACTCAAAAGAGGAACATTCAGAAGCTATACGGCATTCTTCTCAGGTTATGAGCTTCATCTTGAGAACCTGCGCTTTGAGAACAATGCCGGGCGCGGATGTGATGCCGGACAGGCCCTTGCCCTTTATCTTGATGCGCAGAAGGCTTTTCTCGAGAATGTGGAGCTTTACGGTCATCAGGACACGCTTTTCGTTGCGCCCCTTCCTGAAAAGGAAAGGGAGAAAAGAGGCTTTTACGGGCCCCGCTGTTTCTCACCCCGCACTCCTGACCGGGTGTATGTCAGGGGAGGCAGCATTTACGGCGGTGTTGATTTCATCTTCGGCGGTGCCGATGCGCTTTTTGAGAGTGTGAGGATAATTTCAAATGAAGCGGGGTATGTATGCGCCCCTTCAGGCCATGCGGATGATACAGGGTTCATATTCAGGGACTGCTCATTCGAGCATGAGGATCTTGAAGATGAATCGGTGTACCTCATGAGACCATGGAGAGCGGAGGGGAAGGCAACATTCATAGACTGCACTTTTTCGTCACACATAAACAGAAAAGGATTTTCACCGTGGAGCGGAAGGGAAGATGAGGCATCTCTTGCCTCATTCAATGTGAACAGCGCCATTTTCGGGGAAAAGCATATGATCAGTGACGAAGAGGCGGCACTTCTGCCGGAACGCTTTCTTGAGAATATGAAATAGTTCTTCCTTCTCTTGTATTTGCATCTCCGCTGCGCTAGAGTGAAGACAAGAGGTATATTATGAAGATACTGGTTTTAGGCGCTGTCGCGGCCGGAACGAAAGCAGCTGCGAAACTCAAGAGAGAAGACAGATCTCTTGATGTGAAGATCATCACAAAAGGAAATGATATTTCCTATGCAGGCTGCGGGCTGCCTTATTACATAGGAGAAGTCATTGAGGACAGAAGTTCTCTTATCGTGAACACGCCTGAAAAATATTCATCGCTTACCGGTGTGGATGTTCTGACCGGCTGTGAGGCTGTCGGTGCCGATTTTGTGAAAAAGAGTGTCACTTACGTCGACAGAGATGGAAACAAAGGACAAGAGAGTTATGACAAGCTGGTCATAGCGACAGGAGCTGAAAGCATAGTTCCTCCTGTTGCGGGCGTTGAGCTGGAAGGTGTCTTCACGGTGCGCACTCCCGATGATGCTGAGAATATAAGGGCTTATGCGAAGAAAGACGGTGTTCGGAAGGCTGTCGTCGCCGGTGCCGGTTTCATCGGGCTCGAGATTGCGGAGAACCTGCACAGGGAAGGTCTTTCAGTCACCGTCATTGACATGGCCGATCAGATAATGCCCAATGCCTTTGATGAGGAAATGGCTTCATGGGCCGGAAAGAGAATCGAAGAGGCCGGTACCAGAGTACTGCTGGGGGCAAGACTTGAGGAGATCAGAGGAGAGAACGGAAAGGCCGTGTCAGTCAGGACTGACAAGACAGAGCTTCCTGCCGATATGGTCATTCTCGCACTCGGTGTACGTCCTTCCACTTCATTTCTTGAAAATACCGCGCTTGAGATGGAAAAGGGTGCGATCGTCGTCAATCAGAACATGGAGACAAATATTGAAGATGTCTATGCGGCCGGCGACTGTGCTCTTGTGACAAACAGGATCACAGGAGAGAGAATGTATTCTGCAATGGGCTCGAGTGCAAACATAAGTGCAAGAGTGCTTGCAAAGAACGCTGCCGGAAAGGCTTCCCTTTACCCGGGCGCCCTCGGGACAGGTGTTGTCAGGATACTTGACAATCTCAACGCGGGACGTACGGGTCTTACTGAGGCCGCTGCCGTCAAGAAGGGTTTTGAAACTGTCACTGCAGTTGCCGTGACAGACGACAAGGCTCACTATTATGAGGGTTCCTCCTTCTTCATCATGAAGCTCATAGCGGAGAAAAAGACTCACAGAATACTCGGCTTCCAGATTCTCGGAAGCGGAAATGTCGACAAGATAAATGATATCGCGGTGCTTGCCGTTACAAAAGGCATGAAGGTGGAGGAATTCGACAGTATGGATTTCTCCTACGCTCCTCCTTTCTCAACGGCAATTTCTCCTTTTGTCCAGATTTGCAATGTGCTTGAGAACAAGATACTCGGACAGCTTGAGACAATTACCCCGCTTGAATACATGAAGACACGGGCAAAGGGATACAAGGTCATTGATGTCATGCCTGAAAAGACGATTCCCGGTGCGCAGTGGATCGATCTTGGACATGTCACCGGTCCGCTGGAGGGCATCGCACGTGATGAGAAGCTTCTGCTTGTCTGTGCCAGGGGAAAGAGGGGCTATTTCCTCCAGAACCGCCTGAAGTATTACGGATATACGAATACAAGAGTGCTTGAAGGAGGCCTTACCTTCAATGATGTGAGAGTCGATTTCGGCTCCGTGATCCCTCCTGAGGAAGTGAAGAGGGTGAAAGGTCTGGGATGCCTTCAGGACAAGAGACAGCCCGATCATTTCAATGTGAGGGTGATAACAAGGAACGGCAAGCTCACGTCTGCAGAACAGATGGCTGTCGCTGAAGCCGCGAGCAGGTTCGGAAGCGGGGAAGTGACGATGACAACTCGTCTGACTCTTGAAATCCAGGGTGTTCCTTACCCGGACATCGATCCGCTTATTGCATATCTGAAGGAGAGAGGTCTTGATACCGGCGGAACCGGAAGCAAGGTGCGTCCTGTGGTTTCCTGCAAGGGAACTACATGTCAGTACGGTCTCATCGACACATTCGGTCTGTCTGAGAAGCTTCACAGGATATTCTATGAAGGTTGGCATGGCGTTTCACTCCCGCACAAGTTCAAGATCGCGGTGGGCGGCTGTCCTAACAACTGCGTGAAGCCCAGTCTCAACGACATCGGAATAATGGGCCAGAGGATAATCGACTTCAGCTTTGACAAATGCAAAGGCTGCCGTGTGTGCCAGGTTGAGAAAGCCTGTCCGGTAAAGATCGCCCGTCTTGAAGACGGAAAGCTGGTTGTGAAGGACAGCGAGTGCAACCACTGCGGGCGCTGTCTTGACAAGTGTCCCTTCGGCGTCACTCCTTCATATACCACAGGCTATGCGGTTTATGTGGGCGGCCGCTGGGGCAAGAAGATAGAGCTCGGCAAGAGGCTTTCACGTGTGCTCACAAGCGAGGATGAAGTCATCCGTCTTGTCGAGAATGCGATTCTTCTTTTCAGGGACGAGGGAATCAGCGGGGAGCGCTTTGCCGATACCGTGAACCGTCTCGGCCTTGAGTATGTCGAGGATAAACTGTTCAGCGGCAAGATTGACAAAGAGAAGATCTTGAAGAAGAATGTTACCGGCGGGGCAACCTGCTGATAGTAAACAGGATTCAGGATTTGCCAGACTTGTATTGAAAAGGAAAGGGCTTTGAAAAATCGTAAATCCTTCTCATGAGGATAGTATGTTCAAAAAGCCCTTTCTGTGTCTTCTAATGGTGCCTGCACTTCTTTCTCCGCTTCATGCATTCACGACGGCATGTCTCAATTCATCGATTGCCGATCTCTTCCTTCTTGCCGGCGGCAGTGTTGATATTACGGTGCAGGATTCAGTTGACAGAGGTTTTGTGCCTGATGATGTGCTTCTTGCCGATTCCGCATCGGGGATGAACATCAACAGGGAAATTCTCATTTCAGGAGCTCCTGATCTGGTCCTCGGCTCTGCAGACAGTGCATCACATGTGAAACTCAAGCGTTTCCTTGATGAGAGAGGCGTGGATATGATTCTCATAAAGCAGGACAGCTTTGAGGACTTCCTTTCAGTTTTCAGGACTCTCACCGAAATTACAGGACGAAGTGACCTTTTTGTAAAATACGGTCTCGGGCAGAAAGCCGGCATTGAGGCAATCATAGAGGAATGCAGAGGAAAGGAAGATAAGCCGTGCGTTCTTTTCGTAAGGGCGGGAAGCGCATTCTCGTCTGTCAGGGCGAAAAGGGCAGATGACCATTTCGCTGCCGGCATAATAGAGGACCTGGGCGCTGCAAATGCCGCGGATGTGAATGATGTACTCACCGAAAGCCTTTCCCTTGAAGCCATAATCACAAGTGATATCGACAAGATACTCATAGTGCCGCAGGGTGATGAGGGTGAGAGCATCAGCTATATGAATTCTCTTTTCAGCCGTCCGGGATGGCGGGATATAAAAGCGGTGAAAGAAGGAGAAGTCCATTTTCTTCCAAAGGATTTGTTCCATTACAAGCCCAACGGACGGTGGGCGGAAGCCTATGCCGTAATGAAAGAGGTGCTTTATGGATAATGTCAGATTCATCAGAACTGTCATTGTCCTGTCCCTGCTGTTGGCCATGATGACAGTCATCTCCCTCTTCACGGGCTCTGTTCCCCTTGATCTTTCCTCAATCCCCGATGCTGGTTCGGCAGAGAACATCATTTTCTTTTCGCTGCGTCTGCCCAGGGTGTGTGCCTGCCTTCTTGCCGGCTTTGCACTTGCGCTTTCGGGTTTCATGCTCCAGAGCGCGAGCTCAAACGATCTTGCAAGCGGAAACATCATAGGAATAAACGCAGGTGCGGGATTTGCAGTCCTTCTGTTCCTTGTTTTCTTTCCAGATTTTTTCCATCTGCTGCCCTTTGCGGCATTCGCCGGTGCGCTTATGGCATGTGCGCTTGTCTTCATCATTTCTGCATTCACGAAGAGCATAGGCTCATCAGGTTCCCTGATTCTTTCCGGTGTTGCCGTAAATGCGCTCTTCAATGCGCTTATAAGCGCGCTGAGTTCGCTTTTTCCTGATGTGATGTCATCCTACAGCTCCTTCTCGGTCGGAGGCTTCGCATCTGTATATGCCTCATCCCTCATCGTTCCCTCCCTCCTGATATGTGCGGGAGGAATACTGTGTTTCTCACTTTCTCCCGTGATGAACATCATAAGACTGGGGGATGAGATCACATCATCCATGGGATACCGTCCCTTCAGAATCAGGATAATCCTTGCTTCGGTAGCGGCCCTGCTTGCATCCAGTGCCGTCTCATTCGCAGGACTGCTGGGCTTTGTCGGTCTTGTGATTCCTCATCTTGCCCGCTTCCTCAGCGGAGGAGAATCTCTCAGGTCGCTGGTTATATCTGCCCTGGCAGGACCGCTTCTGGTGCTTTCGGCAGATCTTCTGGCCCGTACCGTGATTTCCCCGGGTGAACTTCCTGCAGGCATTTTCCTTTCCATTACAGGCGTGCCGTTCCTCATCTTTCTGCTTGTAAGGAGGAAAAGATATGATTGAAGTTTCGTCCCTTACGATAATGGAAGGCGGAAAAACTCTTCTTGACAATCTTTCCTTCACACTTGAAGAGGGAAAGATATATGCATTGTGCGGGGTTAACGGAAGCGGCAAGACCACGCTGATCAGGGCACTGAATTCCTATTTTCCGCATTACGGCGGAAGTATCCGCTTCAACGGAAAGGAACTCTCCCGATGCAGCAGAAAGGAAAAGGAAAAACTTCACGCCCTTCTTCCCCAGAGCATTCCGGTCTCATCAGTGAGCACAGCGTCCCTTTTCGAACACAACGGACAGGCCGCCGCACTGCTTGACGGATTCTCTCTTTCCCGTCTCGTGAGACAGAACCTTGCAAGCCTTTCAGGCGGAGAAAGGGTTATGGTGTTCCTTTCCCTCATGCTCTCCCGTGATGTGCTTCTGTATTCATTTGACGAAAGTGAGGCGAATCTGGATGCCATGTACAGAAAGCTGATCGAAGAGAGGATGAGAAAGCTTGCTGAAGAGAAAAAGACCGTTCTGGCCTCATTCCATGACATCAACAAGGCACTTGAAATAAGTGATGAGCTAATTGTCCTGTCAGAAGGCAGGCTGGCCTTCAAGGGAAATCCTGCCATGTTCATATCTGATGATATAGGGGGAAGGTTCTTCTCCCTTGACCTCAGAAGACTCACTGATGAGGAGGGACGTCAGTATTCACTCTTTTTGTAATTCCATCAGGTGCCGTATGAATATGTTTTTCAGTGAGGGGAAAACGGATAGTATTCCATTTTCGATGAAGGAGACGTCATAGCCGGAAGAGGCAAAGTGCTTTGAGCATCCGGCCATGATTTCATGCTTTGCATGATGGCCGCAGGTGAGAAGGAAGGGAATCAGAGTCAGGCCGGTGCAATGCGGTTTCAGTGTTCTGTAGTTGTCTTTTCCTTTCAGCGCAGTGATGATCACATCGTCTCTCAGATGCTCCTGAAGTGTCCGGTATTCTTCTATCGTCCGCTGTTCATCTCCGTGTGCGACGAGAATGTAATTGTGGTCTTTCTTCTTGTCCAGAGTACTGTTTATGACAGAGGCACATTCCCTTATGTCGTCTTTCCTGCAAAGCAGGGGCGGTGCTGTTACTGCCCCGCAAGAGAGGAGCTTTTCATAAGTTCCCCCTTTCTGTATGAGAAGCGGGAGGATTAGAATCTTCTCATCAGGTGAAAAAGCAAGCCGGCTTGAAATATCCTGATGCATCAGGCTGATGCTTCCGCACGACAGTGATGACGCATCCTGCAGCTCTGTGATGAAAGAGGAAAGCTCTGACATTGCTTTTTCATCCTTTGTACCGAAGTATGCGATGATAATTCTTTTCTTCACTTTTCTTGCCTATTCAAAAGAAAGCGCGACTTCAAGCGAGAGAACGTCACGGGGTGCCAGACCGTATACTACGCCGAAATCCTGCCAGTAGTAAGCCGCGGCGATTTCGAAGCAGAGGAAGTCAAGCGTGATTCCGCATGCAGGGTAGCCGCCGTCAAGGCCGAGGTTGATATCGATGAATTTTGTTATCCCGAGGGAAGCTCCGGCATTCAGGCTTTCAAGCAGATCCGGGTATGACCGGATGCGATTCCAGCCTCTCATGCCGATCTCAAGATCAAGGGAAAGGAATGACCAGCTGCCTTTCCAGCCGACGGCAGTGTCTATCCCGACAGGATTGGGAAGTGTGAAGGAATTGCCTTCATCATCATTCATATGGTAGGCGCTGCCGAGATTTCTCACTGTGAAGGCTGTGGAGAAGCCGAGAGGATAGGTGACATTCACTCCGATATCGAAAGAGACGGCATGCCCGCTGTATATTCTGAAATCGCCGTATCCCTCTGAATCGATCAGAATGCCGACAACGGTCTCTACTCCGGCAGGATTGGTGTACATCCTGTAATCAAGGTTGAGGATTGCTCCTGCTGACAGGGTATAATCATCATCAAACCTGAATTCATGTGCGAAGCCTGCAGAAAGTGTGCCGCTCAGATCAAGAGACAGATTCGTTGCCACGGATCCTCCCGTGGTTATGACTCTTTCCGATGCGCTTATGCTTGCCCCCAGGCCGAAGAGAGTGATGTCAATCCTCTCCTCAATGGAAACGAGCGGCATTGTACCCGAGAATTCCCTTAAGAGATCAAGAATGCCGTTGACCATTCTTTCCTGATCCATGGAGGCGATATCGGAAATATTTCCGATGAAATCGTTTTTCAGCATCCCCGATGCGTTATAAAGCCGGGCTGCAAGAGGTATTTCAAGAGAGAAACCGGAGGATGCCAGGAATGCGGGGTTATGGGAGAAAGCGTAGCTGACATCTTCACTTGTGAGAACAGCGTTTCCCCTTGCCCGTGCGTCAATCGAGACAGCATTCAGACATGTCATGGCACAGATGAGAAATATGATCAGTGAACTCAGTTTCTTTTTCATAATATTCCCTCCACGATATCGGAAAGGTCGTAGAATGAGTCAATGTCGCTGCCGACAAGATCGATTTGTGAAACTGCATCAAGCAGCACCGATGTGAGCTCGACTGCATTCGCGGAGACGTTCTCCATGAGATTCACATCTCCGGTTCCGTCCCACAGCGATACACCGAATTCGACGACATCAGACGGTGTATCGATGATGAGTATGTAAAGCACATCGAAAATGGAAGCGATCGTGTTTATCGTGAGCTGGATGGTTATGTAATCCTTTATCGTTTTGCATTCAACATTGTCTACAGTTGTTTGCAGATCTTCGAAAAAACGGACAAGACTGTCAGGATTTATGCTGATTCCCGCAGCCTCAAGATTCTTTGAAAGTGTTCTGATGAAAGAGCTGGTATTCTCAAGGATTTCGTATGCAAAATCCTCTGTATCATTACAGTAAGCCTTTGACAGTGCATCAAGCGGGCGGGATAGATAGGAGTCAAGATCACCATACTGGCTCAGGTATCTGACTGTCTGGATCAGTGTGTCCGCTTCTCTTTCTGTCAGCTGCTTTATTACATTGTAGGCCTTTTGCGGCTCATAATTGATTTTGATTTTCCCCTTGTAGTCATCAGTGATGTCCAGCAGATTGAAACTGCTGCCATGGGGTATGCTGACTGTTTTTACCGTGCCCCGGCTGTGATCAAGCGGATCATACAGACCGAGTGAAGTGTAGACATTGGGCTCAGTGCAGGAAAGAATGCACAGCACTGAAATGATTATTGACAGAATTCTGAGTTTCATATTCACCGCCTTATGATGAAAGCTTACACCGGCTCCGGTTTTCTCTCAATGGCGGCAGAGGTATATGAAAGCAGGTGATGAAACAGAGTGCATCTTCTCTTATTCCGGCAGCCCGCACGTGAGGAAGAGAAGACAGATGATAACGGAGAAAGCTCTGCCGGGGTCTGTCTTCATCTTCTATGATCCGGTTTTCAGAATTCCTCTGAATGCCGGGATGATCCTTCGGGATGATCAGTCAAATTTCTTGTCATACAGCAGTGCTGCAATCAGCACCACAAAGCAGGATCCTGCATTGTGTACCAGTGCTCCGGTGACGGGGGTCAGCATCTCCAGAAGAGAAAGCACAATAGCTACAAAGTTTATGCACATGGAAAGAGTGATGCTGAATTTTATTGTCTTCACAGTAGCATTGGACAGCCTTTTCAGATAAGGAATTTTCGAGATGTCATCGCTCATAAGTGCAATATCGGCAGCTTCCACGGCAATATCGCTGCCAATGCTTCCCATTGCAACTCCGACATCTGCGGTTTTCAATGCGGGAGCATCGTTTACGCCATCGCCGATCATACAGACTTTACGGCCGGAGGCTTTCAGTGATTCTATATTCCGCACTTTTTCTTCCGGCAGCAATTCTGCCCGTACTTCTGAGATTCCCACCTGTTTTGCAAAATATTCTGCGGTTTTCTCATTGTCGCCTGTGAGCAATACAGTGCGGGTGTGCATGGAATTAATCTGTGAGATCATATCTTTTGCTACCGGACGCAGTACATCGGACAGCGTGATCACACCGGTGCAGACATTGTTCTCAGCTACAAGAATGGAAGCTTTTCCTTCGCTGCGGAGTTTTTCCAATATGCCATGTATCTGTCCGCTGATGGCGACTCCCTGTTCCTGAAGGAATTTTTCATTTCCGCAAAGCAGGTGCTTTCCTGCAATCACGGCACAGATGCCTTTTCCTGCTGCCATTTTGAAATCTAGCGACTCTGTTAATGGCAGATTCAGTTTCCTTGCACCTGCTACAACGGCTTTTCCCAGAGGATGCTCGCTTTTTGCCTCGGCAGATGCTGCCATGGCAAGCAGATCTTCTTCCGAGAGCAAAGATGAGAAGACAATTACATCGCTGATTTCCAGACATCCGAACGTAAGGGTTCCGGTTTTATCAAATGCGATTGTATCTGCTTTTCCCATCTTTTCCAGCGATTCCCCCGACTTTATGATGATACCGTGTTTTGTGGCCTGTCCGATGGCTGCCATGATTGCAGTGGGAGTGGCCAGCACCAGGGCACATGGGCAGAACACCACCAGTACTGTCACGGCCGTGACAATATTGCCGGAGAACACATAGGCCATAACAGCAATCAGCAGGGCAACCGGGACAAGCCAGCTAGCGACCCGGTCGGCAATCCGCTGCATGGGTGCCTGCCTGTTTTCCGCATCCCTAACCATGCGTATCAGCTTTTGCAGGGAACTGTCTTCTCCGACTTTTGTCGCTGTTATGTCGATTGCTCCGAACCGGTTGATTGTTCCACAGAACACCTCATCCCCGGCGGCCTTGTCTACAGGAAGGGATTCTCCGGTTATGACAGACTGATCCACCGATGTCTCACCTGTCAGGATCTTTCCGTCCACCGGGATTGTTTCTCCCGCCAGAATACGCAGAATATCTCCTTCGCGAATATCCATTACCGGAATCATTTCTTCCTTTCCGTCACGGATGCGGCGTCCACGGGTCGGGGCCAGTCCGGCCAGCTTTTTCAATCCTTTTTTCGCACGGTTTGTGGTTGCTTCCTCAAGCAATGCCCCAAGTGCCATGATGAAAGCCACTTCTCCTGCAGCAAACAATTCTCCTATGGCAAGCGCTGCAAACATTGCGATACATATGAGAAGGGCAGAAGATATCTTGCTGATGCCGTGGTTGTGAATGATCCGCCAGATTGCAAGGTAAAGTAAAGGTATGCCGCTGACAATGATGGTTACCCATGCAGGGTCAAACGGTAAAAAACTCATGTGCACCGTGTTGCCGCTGAATTCCTCCGCTAAATGCGGGACCAGATCCAGCAGAAGGAAAACTCCTGCCGCAATGGTCATAGGCAGTCCTGCGAGAACATCATTGATTCTCTTCAATGCTGATGCCATTGGATTCCTCCTTTCGCAGAAAGCCTCCGACAAATACAGAAGCCTTGCGTACAATAAGTATTGTAACGAACATTTTGTTCTCTTTAATTGTGTTGGAAAAACTGTATAATAACAATGGATAGTTCATTCAAACTGTTCGGTAACGGACACTTATGTGAAATTGTTCAAAAATGGGGTAATCATCATGGACAGACGTCAGCAGAAGACACGGACAGCTATATTCCAGGCTTTCACTGCTCTCCTGGGTGAAGAAAGCTACAGCCGTATCACGGTACAGGAAATCATTGACAGGGCAAATGTGGGACGTACCACATTCTATGCTCATTTTGAAACAAAGGATGAGCTGCTGAAAGCATTGTGCGAGAATCTGTTCTGTCATATCATTGCCAGCGCAGAGGACTGTTCCCACACTCATGGGCTGTATTGTGACGGCAGTGCACCGGAATCTATTTTCTGTCATCTGCTTCAGCACTTGAAGGAAAACGACAGTAATGTTCTCGGGCTGCTTTCCTGTGAGAGCAATGAAATCTTCCTCCGTTTTTTCAAGGATAGTCTGTGTGAGCTGATCCGTTCGCAGTTTGACATGCAGAAACATCCCTTTGGTAGAAAAGTGCCTGCTGATTTTCTTGTGAATCACATTTCTGGAAGTTTTGTGGAGATGGTGCTCTGGTGGATCCGGGGAAGGATGAAACAGACTCCGGAGGAACTGGACTGCTACTTCCGCTCTGTGATTGAACCTGTACTTTAAACACCAGGACTGAGCTTCATGCGTATTGTCAACGGCCTTCCATGCATTTCATTGCATGAGAAGCAAAGAGTCTTTGCAGACTCTTGTCAGAATGAGTGGGGCTGATCAATAAGGCAGAAGCGGGAAAAATGAAAAAGGCAGCCGGACCATTTCTGGGTTTCTCTTCCGGCTGTCCCTGTTTTCTCATGGTTGACTGGGCTTCCTGTCAAATCACAGTCCTTCTGCTTTCCTCAGATCGTTCTTCCTTATCTTGTTGCTTATGGTTTTGGGAAAACTCTCAACGAATCCTATTTTCCTTATCCATTTGTACTCGGCAAGCTTTGAGTTGCAGTATTCCTTTATTTCCTTGTCGAGTTCCTTTGAGGGAAGGAATCCGTCCTCAAGGAGGATCAGTGCCTTCACCGCCTGGCCTCTCAGGGTGTCGGGCACACCTATCACAGCACATTCAAGAACTGCGGGGTGTGTGACAAGTATATCCTCGATTTCAGCCGGTCCTATTCTGTATCCGCCGCTTTTGATGATGTCGTCAAACCGCCCCTTGAACCACAGGTATCCATCCTCATCCATGCATGCTGAGTCCCCTGTATGATATACACCGTCCTTCCATGCATCTTTGTAAAGTCCGTCATTGCCAAGATACCCCGAGAAGATTCCGATCGGCTTTTTCCCGTTTTCAGGAAGGATGACGATCTCTCCTCTTTCTCCTCTTGCCGCTTCCTTTCCATCCGCATCCGTTATCATGACGGTGTAGAGGGGAGAGGGGACACCCATTGAACCGTCAACAGCCTTGATGCCGCTGAGGTTTCCCGCGATGAGCACGGTTTCCGTCTGGCCATAGCCTTCGTGAAGTTCAAGGCCTGTCTTCTCCTTGAATGCCCTGAAGATTTCCGGACTGAGGTACTCTCCTGCGGTGGAGGCATGACGCAGTGACGGCATTGCCGCAACTCCCTTTCTCACCAGATAGCGGTATACAGTCGGCGGTGCGCAGAAAGAGGTCACATGGTATTTGTTTATGATGGTCACCAGGTTGCTGGGGTCGAAATTGTCAAAATCATAGGCCATGACGGCACTGCCTGCAAGCCACTGCCCGTACAGTTTGCCCCATGAGGCTTTTGCCCATCCTGTTTCCGCAAGAGTGAAATGCAGGCCGTTGTCCTCTGCTCCCTGCCAGTATTTTGCGGTCACGATATGGGCAAGTGCGTAGGTATGGTCATGGATCACTCCTTTAGGATAGCCGGTGGTTCCTGACGTGAAATAAATGAGCATCGGTTCCTCTGCTTTTGTGCTGATCCGCTCAAAAGGCTCCGCACTTTCCATATCGGCATCACCGGACAGGTTCATATAGCCTTCAATGTCTTTCCCGATCGTCCATTTCCTCACATCGCAGCCGTACTGTGAACATGCCTGCAGAAATTCTGAATGGGTATCGGAAAGAGGAGTGATGACAGCTCCTTTCGCATCTGATGCCTTAAGGCGGTAGACAAAGTCGGCTGCAGTCAGCATGTGTGTCATCGGAATCATCACAGCCCCTATTTTCTCAAGAGCTGCCGCAAGCGGCCAGTACTCGTAATGGCGGCGCAGGCATACTATGACCCTGTCTCCTTTTCCGATTCCGTTCTTCATCAGGACTTTTGCATATTTTATGCTCATGTCCCTGATGTCCCTGAAGGAGAATATCTTCTCCTCGTCTTCGCTGTTGCACCAGACAAGCGCTGTCTTGTCCGGCTGCTGTGCCGCGATTGCGTCAACCACGTCGTAAGCGAAATTGAAATTTCCGCTGTAATGGAAATCTATGTTCTCAAGCCTGCCGTCCTTCTCATGGACGGTGCAGAATCTGTCATATATCATTTCTGGTCCTTTAAAATGAGCGGAAACGCTCATATCGTCTCTCTCTTATGTTCCCGATTTCCGACAGCTGCTTTATTTCTTCATAAAGCTCATCGGAAAGAGCGGCAAAGAATTCACGGCTTCCAAGCTTTTCCTCACTGATGATCCTGTCCGCAAAATGGAATTCAAGGGCATCCTCGGCTGTGAGCCGGAGGGCGGCTGCCGCTTCATCGGCCCTTTTCGCATCGCGGTAGAGTATGTTGGCGCATCCTTCCGGGGAAATCACGGAATAGATGCTGTTCTCAAGCATCCACAGACGGTCACATACCGCCAGGGCCAGTGCACCTCCGCTGCCGCCTTCCCCGATGAGTATGGTCACGACCGGCACATTCAGTGCGCTCATCTCCATGAGGTTCTCCGCAATGGCTTCTCCCTGTCCGCGCTTTTCCGCTCCGATGCCGCAGTATGCACCTGATGTGTCCACAAAGGTCACGACAGGGCGGTGGAATTTCTCGGCCTGCCTCATCAGGCGCAGGGCCTTTCTGTAACCTTCCGGTTCCGGTGAACCGAAGGAGCGCAGGATGCGTTCCCTTGTGTTCTTTCCTTTCTCGATTCCTATCACGGTGACGGGAATATCCTTCAGGAAAGCGATCCCGCCGACAATTGCCTTGTCGTCTCCGTAACGCCTGTCGCCGTGCAGCTCGGTGAAGGAGGTGAACATGGAAGATATGAAATCAAGTGATGTGGGCCTTGAGGCGAGTCTTGCTGCCCTTACTTTGTCATATGCGTTTTTCACTTGTTTCCTCCATGCAGGTGCAGCAGTGAGGTGATGAGAGCCTTTTCCTCTTTTCTGTCACACACTATGTCGACAAAACCGTGTTCAAGCAGGAATTCTGAAGTCTGGAAACCTTTGGGAAGTTCCTGCTTAGTGGTTTCTTCGATGACTCTCTTTCCCGCAAAGCCGATCGTTGCTCCTTTTTCCGCGATTATGATGTCACCGTCCATTGCGAATGACGCACTCACGCCTCCCGTGGTGGGATCCGTAAGCACGGTTATGTAAAGCAGGCCGGCATCGCTGTGCCGTCTGAGCGCGGCGCTTGTCTTTGCCATCTGCATGAGGGATACAAGGCCTTCCTGCATTCTCGCCCCGCCCGAAACGGTCCAGCCTGTGACGGGAAGCCTCTTCTCAAGCGCCCACTCGAAAAGCCTTGTGATCTTCTCTCCGCAGGCTCTTCCCATGGAGCCCATCATGAAATTCCCGTCCATGACAAAGAGTGCACACTCATGTCCGCCTATCCTTGCACTGCCTGTGACGACAGATTCCATTTCACCGCTTGTGGCACGCGCCTTGTCAAGCTTGAAGCCGTAGCCGGGGAAGGAGAGGGGATCCTCAGACACGATGGATGGAAACAGTTCGCTGAAGCTGCCTTCATCGCACATGTAGCTGATGCGCTTTCTTGCACCTATGCGGAAATGATAGGAACAGGAGCAGGTCATCATATTGCTTTCAGCCTGGCTGAGTTTCAGCGTTCTGTGGCAGTTGGGACATACGACTTCCGCTTCTCCGTACGCTGGAGCGGCACTCCTTCCTTCTTTCTCCAGCTCGTTGCCGGGAGTGTTGCTGAATGTCAACAGCATTATTTCCTTTCCTCCATGAAAGCGGTGTCATAATCGCCTGAGATGAAGCGCGGATCATTGATGATTGCAAGCTCGTCATTGATGTTCGTCTCTATTCCCTCAATGATCAGCTCGCACAGGTATGCCCTCATCTTCCTTATGGCTTCTTCCCTTGTCCTGGTGTACACCATCAGCTTTCCCACGAGAGGATCGTAGTAGGGCGGCACCTCGCTTCCGGACTCAAGATATGTGTCAAAGCGCACGAACGGGCCTCCCGGAACATGAATCCTTTTCACGGTACCGGCACTCCTTGCATTTATCCTGCATTCGATGGCGGCACCTGAGAGCCTCACATCCTTGTGGGTGAATGAGAGGGGGACACCCGCCGCGATCCTGATCTGCCATTTGACAAGGTCGATGCCGGTCAGTATTTCCGTCACCCCGTGTTCAACCTGAAGACGCAGGTTCATTTCCATGAAGTAGTAATGACCGTAATCGTCAAGCAGGAATTCAAGCGTGCCGGCTCCTGTGTAGCCGAGCTTCCTGACAGCCTGTTCAGACATCTCGAGAAGCTGTGCCCTGACACTCCTGTCAAGTCCCGGAGAAGGCGATTCCTCTATGAGCTTCTGGTGCCTCAGCTGTATTGAGCAGTCTCTCTCTCCCAGTGCTATGGAATTGCCGAATTCATCACACAGGACCTGAACCTCGATGTGACGGGCCTTTTCAATGCATTTCTCAAGATAGAGGGAGCCGTCTGCGAAAGCAGCCTGGGCCTCCATCTGGGATACAGGAAAGCATTCTTCCAGCTCGTGCGGGGTGTATGCGGGTCTTATTCCTCTTCCGCCTCCGCCGCTTGCAGCCTTGAGCATGACCGGGTAGCCAAGTTCCTCTGCTTTCGCAAGGGCTTCCTCCACACATGAGAGGACACCTGTACCCGGTATGACGGGAAGGCCGGCTTCCCTGGCAAGCCTTTTCATCTCCGCCTTGTCCTCGAGCTTCTTCATCGTGTCCGCATCAGGACCGATGAATGCGATTCCGTTCTCACGGCAGAGGGAGGCAAAGGAGGCATTCTCGGAGAGAAAACCGTATCCGGGATGGATGGCATTCGCCTTCATCGCCAGTGCTGCGCTTATGATCCTTTCCTTGTCAAGGTAACTTTCATGAGGCTGGCTGCCACCTATGCAGATGCTCTCATCCGCAAGCGCCCTGTGCAGGGAATCCCTGTCCGCCTGTGAGTACACGGCAACGGTCTTTATCCCCATTTCCTTGCAGGCCCTTATTATTCTGACGGCGATCTCGCCTCTGTTTGCTATCAGGATTTTCGAGAACATACCGCTTCCTTGTCTGCAAGAGCGAATGAGAAGAGTGCGCTTATGCAAAGTCTGCCGTCCACATAGCCTTCACCTTCACAGAAGTAGAAATCCCCCATGGTGCGCTTGATCCGGCATTTTGTCCTGAACTCGTCTCCCGGGAAAACCGGGCTCTTGAATCTGACTTTGTCAAGACCGGCATAGACGCTTATCTTTCCTTCGCTTTTCTCTCTGTCTATGAGGCAGCATGCACTCTGTGCCAGTATTTCGCACAGGATCACACCCGGAACTATGGGGTTGCCGGGAAAGTGTCCGTCAAGGAAGAACTCATCTCCCTTTATCCTGTACATGCCGTGAGACTCATCTCCATCCTTTTCCACCTCATCAAGAAGCAGCATGCTGTTCCTGTGGGGGAGTATTGTCATAATCTGTGTTCTGTCCATGGCATCAACCCTGAACCATTCTGAAAAGCGGTGTGCCGAATCCTACGACCGTACCGTTTTTCTGCAGGACTTCCGCAATGGTTCCGTCCTCTTCCGCATTGATCTCGTTCATCAGTTTCATTGCCTCGATCAGGCAGAGCGTGTCTCCGCTTCTGACCTCCTGTCCGACATTGACATAAGGTTCGGCATTTTCGGCCGGAGATGTGTAGAACACGCCCACCATCGGGGAAGTGATGATCTTTCCTTCCGGCTTATCCTCTTTTTCTTCCACTTTGTAAGTTTCTGTTTTCTGAACCGGAGCGGAAGGGGCAATGCTGCCTCCTTTTTCCAGACGGACAGTGCATCCGTCCTCGTTGACTTCAAGCCCTGTAAGGGAAAGCTCGTCCATCAGGCTTGCATATTTCTTGATATCTTCAATGTTCATATGTCATACCCTCCTGAAGGCTATGACGGCATTGTGGCCGCCGAAGCCGAGAGATGTTGAGATTGCGATATCCATCCTGGCATCCCTTGCCGTAAGCGGAACATAATCAAGGTCACAGTCGGGATCTTTCTCAATGAGGTTTATCGTCGGTGTGACGATGTCTTTCTCAAGAGTCAGAAGTGCCACCATTGCCTCAAATGCTCCTGCGGCTCCGAGCATGTGCCCCGTCATTGATTTGGAAGAAGAGATCATCGCCCTGTATGCCGCCTCGTGGCCGAGTGCGCTCTTTATGGCCAGGGTCTCGCCCTTATCGTTGAGCGGGGTTCCGGTTCCGTGGGCATTTATATAGATCCTCTCATCTTCGTTCCAGCCGGATTCCTCCAGTGCCTGTCTTATGGCCCTTGCGCCGCCTTCCGCGTCGGGAGCCGGAGCCGTGATGTGGTATGCATCGCAGGTTGAACCGTACCCGGTGACCTCCCCGTAGATATGGGCACCGCGCTTCTTCGCCCTCTCATATTCCTCCAGGATCAGTGTGGCGGCGCCTTCGCCGATCACGAAGCCGGCTCTTCTCCTGTCGAACGGGAGAGAGGCTGCTGCAGGATCAGTGGAGACCGAGAGTGCCTGCATGTTCTGGAATCCTGCGACTCCGGGCTCGCTGATGGCGGCTTCCGCACCGCCGGTGATCACTGCATCGGCATAGCCGTGGCGGATGAGGCGGTATGCTTCTCCTATTGCGTTGGTTCCGGATGCACATGCGGTCACAGCCGGCAGGGCAGGGCCTTTGCAGCCGAATCTTATGGCAATCATTCCCGCAGCCATGTTCGGTATCATCATGGGCACGAAGAAGGGAGAGACTCTTGAAGGGCCTCTGGAGTCGAGCTTCCTCATTTCGCAGGTGAAGGTGTTTATTCCTCCGATACCGCTTCCGTAATAGACGGCAAAGCGCTGTGCGTCGACACTGCCTGCAATGCCGCTGTCGTCGATGGCCTGCTGGCTTGCCGCGATCGCGTACTGCGCGTACAGATCGCTTCTGAGCATCTCGCTTTTGTCCATCCAGTCACGTGCGTTGAAGTTCTTTACTTCCGCATCGAGCTTTGCCTTATAGTCTGCGGTATCAAAACGTGTGATTTCGCCGATACCGCATACGCCGTTCACAAGATTTTCCCAGGCTTCAGTGACTGTATTTCCTACAGGGCTTACGGTACCGAGGCCTGTTACTACAACGCGTCTTTCTTCCATAGTCATTTCCTTTACATCGCAAGTCCGCCGTCCACCCTGATCACTTCACCTGTTATGTAGGATGAAGAGGCAAGGAATGCGACGGCTGAAGCCACATCCTCGCCCCGGCCTGTCCTCATGAGAGGAATCGATGCCAGGAGCGGATTGTCTTCCTTTATATCCTTTGTCATGTCGCTTTGTATGAAACCCGGTGCAACTGCATTGCATGTGATGCCTTTGGATGCCAGTTCCCTTGCGACAGACTTCGTCAGGCCGATGAGACCTGCCTTTGATGCAGCATAGTTTGCCTGTCCTGCATTTCCCATGAGGCCGGAAACGGAGCTGATGTTTATGATCCTTCCTTCCTTTGCCCTGAGCATCAGCGGACAGACGGCCCTGATCATCAGGTATGCTCCTTTGAGGTTTGTGTCCATGACCTCATCCCATGCATCCTCGCTCATCATGGCGATGAGAGCGTCACGGGTTATTCCGGCATTGTTGACGAGAATATGGACGGAGCCGAAATCTTTCTTCACTTGCGAAACCGTCGCCTTCACATCTTCACAGGAGGCCACGTTGCATCTGTATGCCGCAGCCTTCACACCGTATGCAGTGCATTCGCTTACACTCTGCATGGCCGCTTCAGTGTTGCCCGCGTATATCACTGCGATATCGGCACCGAGGGAGGCAAGTTTAATGGCAACGGCCTTGCCTATGCCGCGGGAGGCGCCTGTGATGATCGCGGTCTTTCCTTCAAACATTTCTGACCTCCTCGAGGATCCTGTTCACACCTTCCGCCGTTCCGGCATTGTATGTCTTCACATCCCTGCTGATTCTCCTGATGAGACCCGTGAGTGTGGAGCCCGGACCGATTTCAATGACACTTGTCACGCCACATCTGATCATGTCCTCCACGATATCCACCCAGCGTACAGGACTCTTGATCTGAAGGGCGAGAGCTGCCTTGATGTTTCCTTCATACTTCCTGCCGCTCACGTTTGACCATACAGGGATTGACGGGGCTGAGAAACTGAATGCATCAAGCTGCTCAAGGAAACGGTCCGCTGCAGTGCTCATGAACGGGGAGTGGAAGCCGCCTGAGACACGGAGTCTCATCGTCCTTCCTCCCGAAGCTTTCACGCTTTCCTCAAAAGCTTCGACTTCATTCCTCGCAGCGGCGACAACCACCTGTCCCGGGGAATTGTAGTTCACCGGATAGATGCTGCGGTACTGTGCCGCAAGTTTCTCAACTGTCGCATCCTGAAGTTTCAGGACAGCATCCATCACCGCATCGGTTTTTTCAGTCGCTTCCTGCATCAGAGCCGCCCTGATGCGGGTTATTTCGAATCCGTCCTCCATGCTGTAGACACCTGCAGCTGCAAGTGCTGTGAGCTCACCGAGCGAGAAACCGGCCGTGCATGAGGGCTTTATGCCTTCCTCCTCAAGCACCGCAGTGATCATTGCCTCAAGCGCATACATCGCACACTGTGTGTTTGCAGTCTGCATGAGAGTCTCCTCGCTTGAAGAGAAGATAAGCTCCTTCAGTCCTGACCTGCGTTTGTCAAGATCATCAAGGACTTTTCCTGCTGCAGGAAATGCATCATAGATGTCTTTCCCCATGCCGGGGTACTGAGCTCCCTGACCTGAGAATACAAAAGCTAGATTATCCACTTCGAGGCTCCTCTGAGACATTCTTCAGCGCCGCTCATCACGTCTTCGATGATGTCCTTTGCGCTTTCTATTCTGTTCACATAAGCCGCAACCTGTCCTGCCAGATAGCAGCCTCCCGCGGGGTCTCCGTCAACAACGGCTTTCCTGAGCGCTCCTGTTCCGAGCTTTTCAAGCTCCTCATCATCCATGCCGCCGAATTCCGCTTTTGCGTATTCACGTGCGAAGGTGGTGCGCAGGGACCTTACGGGATGTCCGAGTTTCTTTCCGGTCACCATCGTGCACAGGTCACCCGCCTTGAGGATTTTCTCCCGGTAGGTCTGGGAGATCGTGCATTCCTCAGCTGACAGGAAACGTGTTCCCATCTGGATTCCCTGAGCGCCGAGCATGAATGCGGCCGCAGCCTGACATCCTGTTGCAATACCGCCTGCCGCAAGCACAGGCAGATGTGTTGCCGCCGTGATGAGGGGAGTGAGGACCATGGTGGTAAGCTCTCCGACATGCCCGCCGCTTTCTCCGCCTTCCGCAATGAGGGCCGATGCACCGAGTCTTGTCATGAGCTTTGCCATAGCAACTGATGCGACAACCGGAATGACCTTGATGCCGCAAGCTTTCCAGGCATCCATGTATTTTGAAGGATTGCCCGCACCCGTCGTGACAACTGCGACACCTTCCTCGCATACGAGAGAGGCGATCTCGTCAGCATACGGGCTCATGAGCATTATGTTCACGCCGAAGGGCTTGTCAGTCAGGGCCTTCGCGATGCCGATCTGTTCCTTCACATAGGATGCGGGAGCATTTCCGGCCGCGATTATTCCGAGTCCTCCCGCAGATGAGACTGCGGCGGCAAGCTTTCCGTCAGCAATCCATGCCATGCCGCCCTGGAACAGCGGATACTTTATGCCCAGGAGGTCTGTAACCGGGGTTCTGATCATCCCTCAGTTCTCCTTTGACATGATGAAGTCCACAAGGTCCTTCACTGTCTCGATCTTCTTGTCAAGTTCGATTGTGGTGTCAAGCTTGTCCTCAAGTTCCATGAGCACTTCAACTGTGTCAAGTGAATCGATTCCAAGGTCCTTGAATGTGCTTTCCATCTTCACATCTTCGGCAGCTGTGTCTGTTCTGTCAGCAACGATTTCTGAGATTGCATTGAAAATTTCCTGTTCGGTCATGATATAATTACAATTTGACAGAAAATGTAAATCTGTCAATAAAAAAATAACAGAAGAGTCCGCAATGATCAAGGGAAACATGAAAAAGCGGAAGAAAAAACATCATCGCCTTATTTTACGCTGTATTTTCTATGGCATTTTCCTCTCTTTTTCAGCTATCATTCCAAGTCGTGAAGATGGCTTTTGCAAAAAACCTTCACGTGGAAAGGAGAGAGAAGATGCTGGATGTGCTGCTGCGTGCGCTGTTCTTTTTCGGCATGGTCGCACTTGCCTATATACTGAAAAGAGCCGGGGTGCTGAAGAAGGAAGATGCCGAAGCGCTGGGGCGTGTCATAATGAACATCACGCTGCCGTGTGCGATACTTGTGTCCTTCAGGACTTATGTCTTTGATCTTTCTATGCTGCTGCTGACGGCTGCGGGATTTTTATCCACTGTCCTCATGTTCATTCTCGGTTATCTTATCTCTCTGAAAAAAGGAAGGGATGAGAGGATCTTCTACATGCTCAACATGGGAGCATACAACATAGGCAATTTCACGCTTCCATTCGTTTCGGGTTTTCTCGGGGCTGCGGGAACGGTTGCAACATGTCTTTTCGATATGGGAAACGCAGTGATGTGCGTGGGAGGCAATCTTGTCTTCACACAGATCGCGGTTGACGGGAAAAGAGAAGGAAAAGGGATTGTGAGAAGCCTGCTCGTTGTTTTCACAAAACCTTCTTTCACGGTTTATGTGATCATGATGATTCTCGCCCTTATCGGGATAAGGCTTCCCGATGTGCTTTTTGATTTTGCCGCCGCCATAAGTCCTGCAAACGGAATCATTGCGATGTTCATGATCGGTCTCATGTTCGAATTCACCTTCGACAGGGAAAGCATCAGGGAAGTTGCCACAGTGACTGTGCTCCGTCTTCTCCTGTCGGTTGCGATCGCATATTTCTTCTTCAGCTTCACATCTTTCCCATATGAGGTAAGGAAGGCTGTTGCAGTCACGGCATTCGCCCCGATAAGCAGCGCTGCGGGAGCCTTCGTGCAGGAACTTCACGGAGACCAGGCGCTGGAAGGCTTTGCCAGCACGGTTTCAATAATCCTGTCACTTGTCATAATTCCTGTCCTCATTGCCGTGCTGTGACTTCTTTTCCAAGTCAGAGTAAAGAGATATTATCTCAGTCATGGAATTTTCTGATTTTGGAACAAAGCTGTCATCACATTCAGGTATCCTCCAGCTTATGGATGATATCGCAAAGCCTCTGCCGGGAGGCGTCAGGCCGATCCCGCTCGGGGGAGGGAACCCCGCACGCATAAAGAAGGTCGAGGAAGCCTACAGAAGGGAGATGGAAAATCTTCTGAAGGACGGGGAGCGGTTTGAGGACTTCATCGCACATTACGATTCTCCTCAGGGAAGGGTTTCTTTCATCAGTACCATAGCCTCATTTTTCAGAAGGAAGTACGGATGGAACATCACCGGCGACAATGTGGCACTCACCAACGGCAGCCAGAGTGCCATGTTCTATCTTTTCAATCTGTTCTCGGGAATGACGGGAGGCGTCAGGAAAACCGTCCTTTTCCCTCTCATGCCGGAGTATATTGGTTATGCGGACCAGGGAATCGAGAATGACACATTTGTCTCCATTCCGTCAAAATGCGAATATTATGAGGACAGGACATTCAACTTGATGTAAATGCCGTGGAGAAGTATCTGGATACTCATCCTGAAGTTGGTGCCATTGCGGTCACCCGACCGACAAATCCGAGCGGCAATGTACTTACCGACAGCGAGATCAATGCACTGTCGTCTCTTGCACATAAGTATTCCATCCCCCTCATAGTCGACAATGCATATGGTCTGCCTTTTCCCGATATAATTTTTGCCGACAACGCCGAGCCTGTCTGGAATGAGGACATAGTCCTTTCCATGAGCCTCTCGAAAATAGGGCTTCCCTCGATCAGGACGGGAATTGTCATTGCCCGCCCCGAGATCATAAAGGCTGTTGGAAACATAAATGCCATCATAGCGCTTGCAACAGGTTCTTTCGGTCCTGTTCTTGCCGAACGCATGATCTCTGACGGCGAGCTTGTCGGGCTTGCAGAGAATGTCGTGCAGCCTTTCTACAAAGGCAAGGCCGAGAAGGTTGAAGCGCATATAAGAAAGTATTTTGAAGGAACCGACTATTATTTTCACAAGATAGAAGGCTCCATTTTCTGCTGGATATATCTTCCTTCTCTCAAGGTGAGCGCTCTTGAATTCTATGAAATACTGATGAAGGACGGTGTTGTCACCGTACCTTCAGAGTATTTCTTCTTCGGCAGCGGTGAGCAGAAGAATGGCCTGCCGTATCCTCATCCCCATTATGATAAGTGCCTGCGTCTCAATTACAGCGGCGATGATGAAATTGTGAGGGAAGGCATCGAGATAATAAGCCGGCGTTACAGGGAGTATTCCTGAACGGAAAAGATGCGGTGCAGGGGCTTTCCCCTGCATTGTTTTTCACTGCACCAGTGAGAAGGCTGCCAGAATGGCAAGAAGGGTGAAATTGAGAATGAGGAAGAGAACAATGTACTTTCCTTTCCTTCCTTTCTCCCTCTTGAAATAGAATTTCATCGATATGAGCGATGCAAGGGATGCGACCGGAGTGCCGAGTCCTCCTATGTTTGTTCCGACAAGAACACCTTCGGCGCTGTCGGTGAAAGGAGAGAGAAGTATTGCGGCTGGTACATTGCTTATCACCTGGGAGACGATTGCAGAAGTTGCGATGGCGCTTTTATCCATGAAGGCGGTCAGCATCTTCTCGACCGCGTCTATGCTTCTAATGTTTGCCGAGAAAATGAAGAAACATACAAATGTGAGAAGCAGGATATAGTCTATCTTCATGAGTGTCTTCCGGTCGCATATGATGAGAACTGTGAGTTCTGCTATGAAGAGAATTTTCCAGTCAAGTACTCTGAAGACCGAAAACAGTGCCAGAACAAGGAAAACGGAGAACATCAATGTCTTTTTCCTGTCAACGGCTGTGTTCTCATCATCTTCCGTTTCCAGCTTTTCCCTTCCTGCGAGAAAAAGACGCCATATGATGAGCACAAGTATGAGGGAAATAATGGAATAGGGGAGAATTGACGCGAAGAAAGTTCCCGCATCAAGGGAGAAATATGAGCAGATGAATATGTTCTGCGGATTGCCCACCGGTGTTGTCATGCTGCCCAGATTCGCCGCGATTGTCTCGAGTATAACAATCCTGATTATGTAATTCTCATCCCTCTTTTCCTTTTCCATGATCATGAGAGTGAAAGGAACGAACATCAGCAGGGCGACGTCATTTGTGAAAAGCATTGAGGAAAAGAAGACTATCATGACAAGGAAAAGCGACAGGCGGCTTATGCTTCCCGCTTTTCTTGTAAGCGATGATGCGACGGATGTGAAGAGCCCTGAGCTCTTGAATCCTTCAGATACTCCCATGAGGCAGAAAAGAAGTGCAAGTGTCCTGAAGTCCACCGCACTGATCCATTCCACTGAGGGAGGATTGAAAAACGATGACAGCACTGCTGCTGCAAGTGCTATTACGAATACCATTTCGGATTTGATGAATTTCAACATGATTCTGACCCAATGGCATATATTAGTGAGTGTGGAAGGAGAGATCAACATGATGAAGGTGCAATGTCTGGAATATTCTGTTCTCTTACAACATGTTTCATCACATGAGATGATCTTCATCCTTCTCTGATAAATCTGTTGAGACTTTCTTCTCAATCCTGTCCTGAATCTTGTTAAACATCTGCCGGGGTAGTATTATCATCAGCATGGCTGTGATGGATATGACGAAGGGCAGTATCGTGCACTCTCTTGTGAGCTATACGATACCCCTTGTCCTCGGGAATTTGTTTCAACTTGCCTACAACGTGGTGGATTCCATGATAGCAGGGCATTTCATAGGTGCCGGTGCGCTTGCCGCAACCGGCATGGCATCTCCCGTGATGAATATCCTGATACTCGGCATTTCAGGCATCTGCATAGGAGCCGGTGTCCTCATGAGCAATTTCTTCGGCTCGAAAGATATGGCAAGACTGAAAAAGGAATTGTCGACGCTGCTGGTCTCGGGCACGCTTTTTTCCATTGTTATCACAGCGCTTGCAATAGCATTCACAAATCCTCTGCTGCGGCTTCTCAACGTGCCGGCGGACTTGCATCACGACACCGCCGTATACCTCAGGATCATTTTCATCGGGGTGCCGTTCACATATTTTTACAATGCACTTTCGCAGGCGCTCAAGAGCGTGGGAGATTCAAAGACACCTCTCAAGTTCCTCATGGCATCATCGGTACTCAACTGTGCTCTTGATCTTTTTTTCGTCGGCTACATGGGATTCGGCATCACATGCTCGGCTGTCACGACGACAGTGGCGCAGGCTGCATCCGCGCTGCTCTGCTTTGCATATATCTACAGGAAGGTGCCCTTGCTGAGCCTGCGGGCTGATGAGATGAAAATCGACAGGAGTCTGCTTAAAACCACTCTGTCATACGGTACTGTCACTGCACTGCAGCAGTCCGTGCAGCCAATAGGAAAGCTCCTGATACAGTCCTGCGTCAATACTCTGGGCACCGCAGTCATCGCCGCATACAATGCCGTCACCAGAATTGATGACTTCGCCTATACGCCACAGCAGAACATAAGCCATGCCATGACTACCTTCATTGCCCAGAACAGGGGAGCCGGAGACAGGAAGAGGGCCTATGCGGGTTTTGCCAGAGGCATGGTGATCGAAGTCATTTATTTCGTCATACTGTGTGCGGTTGTGTATTCCCTTAAAGGCATCATAATGTCGCTTTTCATCAATCCGGAAGAATCTCCCCTGGTTGTCGAGGAGGGTGTTACCTATCTTTCTATAATGTCCTTTTTCTATATTTTCCCTGCACTCACAAACGGAGTGCAGGGTTTCTTCCGCGGGGTGGGAAGAATGAAGATCACACTCATAAGCACATTCATACAGGCATCCCTCCGCGTGGTTTTCACTTTCATTCTTGTTCCGTATTACGGCATACACGGTATCTGTTATGCATGTGTGATCGGCTGGATATGCATGCTGCTTTTCGAGATTCCCTGCTATTTCATGTTCCGCTCGAAGGATCTGAAAGCAGCAGCCTGAAGCAATTCTGTTGACGGCACTGTCTGAGGATATTATATTACTGACAGAGTGTCAGAATAATTCTCTGCATGATGCAAGAACAGACAGGAGAAGAGAAGATGAAAAAACTTATTGCATATTTCTCGGCAAGCGGCGTGACAAAAAGTGCAGCAGAGCAGCTGGCTGCCATCACGGGAGCGGATCTTTATGAGATCAGGCCGGAGATGCAGTACAGCAGGGAGGATCTTGACTGGAGGAATAAGCAGAGCCGCAGCTCACTTGAGATGACGGATCCTTTTTCCCGTCCGGCACTTGAGAAAAGTGTTCCTGATGTGTCTTCCTATGATATGGTTTATATCGGATTCCCCATCTGGTGGGGTGTCGCACCGCGGCCGGTAAACACATTCATTGAAAGTGCCCGTCTTGAAGACAAGCCGGTTTATATCTTCGCCACGAGCGGTGGAAGCGGTATTGACTATGCCCTCAATGATATGAAGAAGAAATATCCTTCCCTTGACATCAGAGGCGGAAAGCTTCTTAAGGGAAAGGTTGAAAGCGACATAATCTGAGGTGATGCGATGAGTTTTTCGATAAATCTTTACTACACCGGTCATGATGGCAGTGCAAAGGCCTTTGTGAAGGAAATGTGTGAAAGCGGAACAGTGGATGAAATAAGGAAACTCCCGGGCTGTCTGAGATATGATTACTTCATCAGTCTGTCTGATGATGAGACCGTCCTTCTCATCGATACATGGGAGACCCAGAAGGCCCTTGATGACTACCATTCATCTGAGCTGATGAGGAAGGTTGCCTTCCTCAGGGAGAAGTATGATCTTCATATGAAGGCAGAACGCTATGTCAGAGATGACATGAATGACAGAGACGCGGCTTTCATAAGGAAGTAGGGGAAGAACAGAAAATTTTGTAAGCAAGTCATGTAAAAGGCACATACCTTCGGAAAACAATGGATCTGTGCATTCTTGAGACTCAGGGCAGAAGCCTGGGCAAACGGCATCCGGGGTATGAACATGATGAAATTGACAGCGTCAGGAAAGAAATCCACGGTGTTAACCGGTAATTGCAGGCTGTTCTTTGTTGACAAGTGGTAACAATGGATACATTATTTTATTTATGACCAGCTATTATTGTGCACAATGCACGCATTATGAATGCAGCAAGGAAGTGAAGGGAGATCTTCCTCCTTCATGCCCCATGAGAGATAAGGATCTTATGGAGTCCTCATTTGCTGAATACTCAAAGGAAGAGAACAGAAAATTCTATATAACGAGCAGTGAGATCGAGGCTCTCGGCTACTGTCAGTGGACAAGGCTGAGGGAGATCATGGAATTCTCATTCAGGATGAATTATCACAGGATAGGTCTTGCATTCTGCAGGGGACTGAGGAATGAAGCCAGGACAGTGGCGAAAATCCTGAAGGAGAACGGATTTGATGTAATAAGCGTTATCTGCAAGACAGGCGGAATCGACAAGGATAAAGCTGGAATCGTCCATAAGGTGCATCCCTGTGAATATGAGCCGATGTGCAACCCGGTGGCTCAGGCAAAGGCCCTTGAGAGGGCCGGGACTGAGTTCAATATTGTGCTGGGGCTTTGCGTTGGACATGACAGCCTGTTCTTCAAATACACTCACACAATGACCACTGTGCTGGCTGTGAAAGACAGAGTTACGGGGCATAATCCTCTGGCTGCTGTCTATAACAGTGAAGGCTATTTCAAAACACGTCTGAGGATGGATGATGGAAAAACTGAGTAATGCCACAACAAAGGAAGCGATAGCACAGCAGCTGAGGGAGCTTATTTTCTCCCGCCAGCTGGATGACGGGCAGGAGATCACGCAGAATGAGGTTGCAGACAGCCTCTGTCTGTCCCGCATGCCGGTAAGGGAGGCTTTCCTTGTCCTCACCGAAGAAGGTCTGCTTACACGTCTGGCGAACAGGCATATTGCAGTGAACGGGATGAATTATGACAGGGCACTTGTATATTTCCGTCATCTCATCATGTGCGACTGCATCGCAATGGATTATATGAAGACTCATAATGACATTACCGATGAGAGAAGCTGGCATGAAGCGCTTCTTTCATCAAGCGCTGATCCTCTTATAAAAGCGGTGTGTTCATCATCGCTGAAAGGCTATACCTCATATTTCTTTGAAAAACACAGAAGTCCCGACAGGTCAGCACTGCTGAAGAAAATCTCCCTGTTGATAGATGAAGGCAAGAAGGCTGAAGCTGCCCTTCTGCTTCAGGGGGAATATCTTCAGATGATAACTTCTGTACTGGAGGTGGAATTTGCTCAGTAATCTCAGACCGATTGAAATGCTTCCGGCAAGGGAGCGCGTGGCCTCTGCATTGAGAAAGGCAATAATGAGCCAGGAGTTCAGGAAGGGAGATGAGCTCAGCATTGACAAGGTTGCTTCCATGCTCGGAATCTCCGCAACACCGGTAAGGGAAGCTTACCAGATGCTTTCCCAGGAAGGTCTCATAAAACTGCGTCCCAACAAGGGTGCGATAGTAATCGGAATGAATGAGAAATGGGTAAGGGACCATTTCGGCGTGCGTGCCGTTCTGGAGGCGGAAGCTGCCAGGCTGTGTGCGCTGAACGCAGATGACTTTTCCTCAATCGAGCTCATTGTGACGAAATCGGGTAACCTTATAGAGAACGGAGATTATTCTTCATATGCCGACCTCAATCAGGCTTTCCATCTTGCAATATGGAACCTGTGCGGCAATGACAAGCTGAGAACAATGGTGTCAAATCTCTGGAACGGTCTCTCACTCGGTGCAAGGGTCAGTGTGGAGGATTATGCCAGAATCTCCATCACGGAGCATATAGAAATTTTCCACAGAATAGAGGCAAAGGACGGGGAGGGTGCATATAAGCTGATGCACCGGCACATTGACAGGAGCATGGAGAGCATGCTGACACATCTGTCGGAAAACAGCTGAGAAATTTTTTTGATTTTTTTCTTGACATCCTTGAAGATTGGTTTATGATCATAAATGGATACAATATCAAAAATCAGATATTTAACACAGGAGGTTTAAATGAGTTCTGCTGTAATTACCCTTATTTTCCTGGTTTTCGCAGTGGTGATGTTCGTATGGGAAAAGCTTCCTCTGGCACTTACCAGCATGATCGTATGTATCGGTCTTGTGCTCACAGGTGTCCTTGAACCGGCTGCCGCGTTCTCAGGCTTTGTCGATACGAACGTCATTCTGTTTGTAGCGATGTTCATTGTCGGAGGTGCTTTCTTCGAGACCGGCATGGCTGACAGAGTAGGCGGCCTGGTTACAAAATTTGCCAAAAGCGAGAGGCAGACGATTGTCGCCGTCATGCTTGTCACAGGCCTGATGAGCGGCTTCCTTTCCAACACGGGAACCGCAGCCGTACTGATCCCGGTCGTTATCGGCATCGCATCGAAATCCGGCTATTCAAGATCAAGGCTTCTGCTTCCTCTCGTTTTTGCCGCGGCAATGGGTGGAAACCTCTCTCTCATCGGAGCCCCCGGCAACATGATCGCACAGAGCGCCCTGCAGAGCATCGGCCTTGAATTCGGCTTCTTTGAATACGCATGCACAGGACTTCCGCTTCTCATCTGCGGTATCGTGTATTTCGCACTTTTCGGTTACAAGCTGCTTCCTGATGCTTCAAAATGTGTTCCCAGCGATACAATCTTTGATGAAAAGCCTCAGGACAAAGACGTACCTGCATGGAAACAGTGGGCTAGCCTCATAATTCTCGTCCTGACGGTTCTTGCCATGATCTTTGAAGATTTCATCGGCATTCCTCTTTACGTTTCCGGATGTATCGGCGCAATCCTCCTTGTCCTTACCGGCGTCATGACAGAAAAGCAGGCATACAAGAGCATAGACATGCAGACAATCTTCCTCTTCGGCGGCACACTTGCCCTTGCAGAGGCTCTTGAGACTTCCGGTGCCGGTGCCATGGTCGCGGATGCCATCATCGGACTTTGCGGTTCCAACCCGTCTCCTCTTGTTCTCACCTTCGTGATCTTCATGGTCGCCTGTGTTCTCACGAACTTCATGAGCAACACTGCGACTACGGCACTCCTTGTTCCGATCGCACTCAGCATTGCAACAGAGCTCGGTGCTGATCCGAAGGCCGTTCTCATGGCAACAGTAATCGGTGGAAGCTGCGCATACGCAACACCTATCGGCATGCCGGCCAACACAATGGTCATCGGTGCCGGCGGTTACCGCTTCATGGATTACGTCAAAGCCGGTCTTCCTCTCATTGCAATCGCGATCATTGTCAACATGATTCTTCTTCCGATCTTCTTCCCGTTCTTCCCGGGTTGATTGAATAAGTGAGGTTCAGTATATGGAAAACAAAAATGAAAGAGAGAAGATGACTCATCTCATGGCATCATTCATCTCATATGTGTCAAAGAAGCTTCCTGACGACGTCGAGAAGAAACTTTCAGAACTCAGGAAAGTCGAAACCGGGGATCTTGCAAGCACCATTTATGATACTATGGCGAAAAACCAGCAGCTTGCATGGGACCTGAACCGTCCATGCTGTCAGGATACCGGTGTTCTCCAGTTCTGGGTGAAGTGCGGTACGAAATTCCCTCTCATTGACGAGCTTGAAAGTCTTCTCAAGGATGCAGTCGTCGAATCCACATTCTCAATGCCTCTGAGACACAACAGTGTCGAGACTTTCGACGAGTACAACACGGGCCGCAATGTCGGCAAGGGAACACCGACTGTTTTCTGGGACATCGTCCCTAATTCAGACAAGGTTGAGATCTACACATACATGGCAGGCGGCGGCTGCACGCTTCCCGGCAAGGCCGGTGTTCTGATGCCCGGTATGGGGTATGAGGGCGTGACCAGGTTCGTTCTTGATGTCATGACAAGCTATGGTCTCAATGCATGTCCTCCTCTGCTTGTCGGTGTAGGCGTCGCAACAAGTGTGGAGACTGCCGCGCTCCTTTCAAAGAAGGCTCTTATGAGACCGATCGGAAGTCATAACAGCAATGAAAGGGCGGCCGAGATGGAAAAGCTTCTTGAGGACGGCATCAATTCAATCGGACTCGGTCCTCAGGGAATGGGAGGCAGGATGTCTGTCATGGGTGTCAATATCGAGAATACGGCACGACACCCGTCCACAATCGGTGTTGCCGTCAACGTTGGCTGCTGGTCACACCGCCGTGGTCATATCATTTTCGACAAAGACCTCAATTATGAGATCACCACACATTCAGGAGTCACATTATGAGCGAGAAAAAGATTCTAACCACACCAATAAAAGATGAAGATCTCAAAGATATCCACGTCGGAGATATCATATATCTCACCGGCCATATCGTAACATGCCGTGATGTCGCACACCGCCGTCTGATTGAGGAGAAGATGCCTCTTCCTGTTGACATCAGGGGCGGAGCGATCCTTCATGCCGGGCCGATCATCAAGCCGCTTGATAACGATAAGTTCCAGATGGTCTCTGTCGGTCCCACAACCAGCATGAGAATGGAGAAATTCGAGTATGAGTTCATCAGGGAAACCGGAGTGAAGCTTGTTGTCGGCAAAGGCGGCATGGGAGAAGGAACTCAGAAAGGCTGCAAGGAATTCAAGGCTCTTCACTGTGTATTCCCGGCAGGATGTGCGGTTCTCGCTGCTACCGAAGTTGAGGAAATCGAGGATGCCCAGTGGAGGGATCTCGGCATGCCGGAGACGCTGTGGGTATGCCGTGTGAAGGAGTTCGGGCCTCTCATTGTCTCAATCGACACGGACGGACGCAATATGTTCGAAGAAAGAAAGGTTGAATACAACAAGAGGAAGGAAGAGGCCTACGAGGAAATCTGCAAGCATGTGAAATTCATAAAGTAATTGTCATTCTCACTTTGTGTTTGTTCAGGGAGGCTGCCGTGCTGACAGTCTCCCTTTCCTTTTTCATAAAGTAAGTTCCTGTCCGTTGCGGACTATGTATTTCGCATCGGCGGTTATTGACTCAGGTATTGAGATGCCGAGTCTGTCAGCTTCATCAAGGTTGATGTACAGTTCAAGATTCTCAAGGTAGACAACCCCGATTTCCTCAGGACTCTCGCCGTTCAGTATCCTTTCAATGACCTGTCCCGTGAGAAGGCCTGACTGGTAGTAGTCAAAACCTCCGGCAATGAGGACCTGTGTGCCGGATGCGGATGTCACATCAGCGGAGAACAGCGGTATGGAATGGGCGGCGCATACATCGGAAAGCGATGCTATTGCTGAAATGACCGTGTTGTCTGTCGCCACGTACATCGCATCAACCCTGTCTATGATTGACTGGACAGCCTGCCTGACTTCCGCTGAATTGGACACGGAGGCGGTTGCAAGTTCAACTCCTGCATCAGAACAGGCACTCTTCATTGCTTCCATGAGGGTAATTCCGTTGGCTTCTGCGGATGTATATACCATGCCGACAGTTTTCGCGCCTGTGATCTCCTCAATGAGGTCAAGATGAACACTGACCGGGACCATGTCGGATGTGCCGCATACGTTTGTCAGATCTGTGAGGCCGGCTTCTTCAGGATCGGTCACTGTCGCATATACGACCGGAATGTCGTCAAACACATTGGCAAGAGCCTGTGCTGTAGGTGTTGCGATACCCACGACAATATCTTTTCCTTCCTCCTTGAAAAGCTGTGCAATTGATGCTGCCGTGCTGATATCCCCGTTTGCATTCTGTGTTTCAAACTCGGCATTGATGCCTGCTTGAGTAATATATTCAATAATGGCATGTTCAATTGAATCCAGTGCGGGGTGTGCCATCAGCTTTGAAATTCCGATCTTCAGACTGTCATCTGCCCCCGCTGCCTCATCCGCCCCCTGTGCAGAGACTGTGAACAGGACAGTGAACATTATAAGTACGAGAGTCATGATTTTTTTCATTTTACGCCTCCAATGCTGATGATGTTACTATAAAAAGAAACATAAAAACATGTCAAGATACTTTGCATAGAAACATTGTAAAATCTTGGACTATGAATTGTATGTTTTTATCTTATAAGTAAATATAATTAAATATATTAAGGAATAATCATTTAGAAATGAATAAATACGGTAACGTCTGTACTGTCATCTGTTTTTGCAGTGGGACAAGATCATTTCTCTTTTCCGGTGCTTTTCTTCTCTTTCCGCTTTTTTCTTGTCCCTTCAGATGCTAGAATTGCATCAAGTGAGGAGAACTATGGAACTGACTCAGAGACAGAGAGACATCCTTGAAGGAAAAGAAGGGGATGTCAAGGCAAAGGTCATGAAGACGCTCGTAATGTACGGAGAGACTTTCGGGGCGGAGAAGATGGTCGACATCACAGGGGAGTACGGACACCTCGTCACCAGTTTCGGACTTTCCGTGATGAGTCCGGTGTATGACCTTATGGATACGCTTATAAATTCAGGCACTCTTTCCTGCCAGCGCTTCAGCGTTGATCCGCGTCCGCTGGAGAAGGGACTGCCGATGAATCTCATACAGAACATCTTCTTCCGAGTGATGTACTCAAAGCAGAAGGATTATGATGCACAGCTTGAAAAACTGGGTATCATGAGCGACGATGCATATACCTGCACCTGCTATATGGATGAAGTGGGGAATGTCCCGAAGGAAGGCGACATACTCTCATGGGCGGAAAGCTCAGCCGTGGTATATGCTAACAGTATTCTCGGTGCGCGCTGCAACAGAAACAGCGGCATTCTCGATCTTTTCGGTTCCATTGCCGGCTGTGTGCCTTATTTCGGTCTTCTGACCGATGAGGGAAGAAAGGCAACATGGCTGATCGAAGTGAAGACCTCGAAAAAGCCCGAAGCCCAGCTGCTCGGCTCCGCAATCGGAATGAAGGTGATGGAAGATGTTCCCTATGTGACAGGAATGGATAAGTACTTCTCTTCTCTTGACGAAGATGCGAAGGCTTATTTCAAGGATTTCGGGGCGGCAACAGCCTCCAACGGAGCAGTGGGACTTTACCATATCGAGAACCTTACGCCGGAAGCGGTGAAAAACGGCAGGTCTCTCCTTAAAGAAGGTTACAGGACATTTGTCATTGACGATGCCGTGCTTGAAGAGACAGAGAGGAATTATCCTGTCATATGGAAAGACAGGAATGCGAAAGCGAAGCTTGCATTCATAGGCTGTCCTCATCTTTCAGCTGCCCAGCTTGATTCATGGGCTGACAGAATCAATGATGAGCTTTCAGCCAGGGGAATGAAGAAAGTTTCGATTAAGACTGTCATGACTGCAGCTCCGGCCCTGATGGATAAATTCAAGGCGGGAGAGAAGGGACGGCGTCTCATGAGGCAGGGTGTCATTCTTTCCCATATCTGTCCTCTCATGTATATGAACAATCCCCAGTGCGGTTCAATGCCCGTGATTACCTGCTCCAACAAGCTGAGGACATATACATCGGCGCGCTATTACAAGGAAGACGAGCTTCTCAAAATGATATGCGGAGGTGCAAGATGAGCGAGAGAATTTTCAAAGGACGTGCTGTCGTAAAAGGAAATGTGAGTGCCGAGGCACTTGTATCGCACGGCGGTTTCAATACGCTTGCAAGCTATCAGCATTCGCTTATGTTCGGCGATAAAACCGGAAAATGCTCTGATCAGAACAATCCCGACCTGTATGAGAAGCCGATGGCAGGCAAGGCCCTGATCATGCCGCAGACAATCGGAAGCACGACAGGAGGTCTTGTCCTGTACTGTGCCGCATGCATGTCACGACAGCCCGCATGCCTGCTTTTCAGCAAGGAGATAGACTCGCTTGCCGCCGCAGGCGCAATCCTTGCCGATGTGTGGACAGACAATTCCATGCCGACGGTCGACGGTCTTGGAGATGAATTTCTTTCGTATGTGAAGACGGGAGACAGAATCACGGTAAGTGAAGACGGCAGCGTGAAGGTCGAACGCTGAGCATTGGCCAAGCAGCAGGGCATGAAACGGCACACAGCCTTTTCATGCTCTTTTCATCTGCCCTGACGTGATGCCATTTTGCATCGGTACATCTCCCTGTCTGCCTGGATATACTGCTTTTTGAAATCGGCATCACTTTCTCTTATCGAGATTCCGGATGATATGCTGATTCCCTCCCGGGCAAGGGATGTGCGGATCTCCTCAACCTGATTCCTGAATGTCCTCTCATCACAGATGCAGTCGCTTATGAGAAATTCGTCTCCTCCGGTTCTGTATGAGCTTTCGGGAAATCTTTCTTTCAGACAGAAGGCGACACGTACAAGCACCTCATCCCCTGCATTATGACCTTGAAGATCATTTACATCCTTCAGGTTGTCGATATCGAAGCAGGCAATGGAAAGTTTTGAGTATTTCTCCTTTTCCGCTTTCTGCAGACGGTTACGGTTGAAAAGACCCGTAAGGGGATCTGTTTCTATTATTTTCCTGAGAATTTTCTCTTTCTCTGCGTATTCGCTGATGTCGAATACGAGCCGCTGGATCACATCTCCTTCCGCTTTACTCTCAATGAAGGAATTCAGGCTCTTTATATGAAGTTCCCTTCCGGTGCCGGTAATGACAGTGTATTCGCATACAGATGTGTCTCCCTCTTTTCTCAGCGATGAAAGGCTTTGTGCAAGTTTCTCTCTTTCAGGATCCGGAATTGATGCCCAGAAACCCTGTTTCCATGATATCTTTCCGATTTCCCCGTCACTTGTGCCGGTAAGAGAGAGCAGGAGGTTGTTGTATGACAGCAGAGTGTAACCGTCTTCTGTCCTCAGAAATCTCAATACAAGGCACGGCAGACTGTCATAGATGCTTTTCAGATATTCTATCTGCCGTTCCTTTTCCTCGATAAGATCATGGATATCGGAATATGTACCGCTGTTTCTCATCACTCTTTCCCTTGTCCGTGCTGCAAGTGAACACACCTGAAAATTTTACAATCTTGAACCGGCTTTTCCAGCATGTGAAAAGTATGGTTCACCCGATTTTGTTGACGATTTATCCTGTTTGTTATTTCCTGATGCCTGATTCAATTGCGGAAATGCCGGAAAAATAATAATTTCCAGATAAGGAGGGCTGAATGCTCAGAATCGGAATCTGTGACGACGAGCCTCTTTATCTTGAGAAGGTGAATACAGCTGTTACGTCTTATTTTTCGCCTATGCATGTGAAGATAAGCACATTCAGTGACGGCAGTTCATTCCTGGAAGCGGCGAAGAGAGGCCGGCATTTCGATATTGCCGTCCTTGACATCGTCATGCCTAAGTTCTCCGGACTGGAAATTGCAAAGGCGCTGAAGAGAGACAATCCCGGAATCCAGATAATTTTCCTCACATGCAGCCGTGATTATGCAGTCGATGCTTTTTCTCTCGGGGCTGTGCATTATGTTCTCAAGCCTTTTGATGAGCACAGCTTCCATGAAGCTCTTGAGAGGGCTTCATCTGCTTTCCGGCTCAATGATGATATGATAACGCTGAGTCTGCCGGGAGGAATGATGCACAAACTGCCGGCTTTTGAGATCATCTACATTGAAAGTCTCGGCCACAGAAGAATAGTTCATACCACCGGCGGGGAATATGAGGAGACGCGGATCACGCTTTCTTCTTTTCTTCTCCTGCTTGAACGCCTGTGTCCGTCTCAGTTCATCCAGCCATACCGCGGATACATAATAAATCTCGGCTTTGTCAAAAGCATTTCACCCGGAAAGATCACGCTGACCAACGGAGACGGCATTCTCATAAAAAGAGGAGATTTCAGACGGCTGAGAAACATCATATTCGACTATATTTTTCCCCGTACGGAGGACGGCAATGGAAAATCTTGAGTTTTTCCCCCTTATCCGTGTTGCTGCCGTGATACTGACTCATGGCTTCACTTTGTATCTCATGGGAGAAGCACGCAATGGAAATGCAAAGCGCACGGCAATAATATGGTTTACAGTCATGTCCGTGTGTCTGTCAGTCTGTGTTGTCACCATGTATCTGATGAGCTGGAGCATCCTGTCCGTAAGCATTGTTTATGCAATTCTTGTTATCTCATGCATCATTGTATACTGTTTTGTCTTCGAAGGGCCGGCAATGAGAAACCTGTTTGTCTGCATGACCTACTGTACTTATTTCATGCTTGCAGTAAGTCTGTCGCAGTTCATCTGCGATGTCTGTTTCTCTTCAAGCCAGAGTGCAATGCTGGCCATCCGCTCACTCATCTCTCTGCTTTATATCGTCATTCTCCTATGCGGGTTCTCGCGTAAAATACATGTTGCGACGGCAGGTATAGATAAAGGCTGGCTTGCCCTCACTTTTTTCTCCTCAATTTCCTTTTTCTCGGTTTCCGCTTTCTCTATTTCAAATGTCTTCGAATTTGATGACAGGATGAAGTATTACAACTGGCTGCTGCTGACGGCAGTGCTTGTCACTTCGGCATACTGGGTCATTTTCCGTCTGGTCTCGCTGCTGCGCATTGAAGAGGAACTTGACAGCATGAAAGTAAGGCAGAAATGGCTTGAAAGGGAACTTGATGCGGAAAAGGCGATGGTTGACCTTGCAAGAACAATGCGGCATGACATGCGGCATCATAACCGTATCATACTCGAGATGCTTGAAGCGAATGATGCTGAAAGGGCAAAAACTTATCTTGAAGAGTATGAGGGAGCGGTAGCCGATGCGCCTCCTGTGTACTGGAGCGAGAACATGATTGTCAATTCTCTTGTGAGAATGGCATACCGGAGGGCAGTATCCTCAGGTGTTCTTTTCACTGCAGATATCCAGATTCCCTCATCTCTTGCCATATCCGATAAAGAACTTGTATCTCTTATAGGAAACATTCTGGACAATGCAGTGGAAGCCTCATCACATGTGCACGACGGGTTCATTGACTTTTCAATGTCGTATCACAATGGTGCTGTGCGTATCGAGATGAGAAATTCCGTTTCAGGCAGCATAAGACTCACTGACGAAGGACTTCCAATGACCACAAGAGCCAGCGGCGGGGTCGGAATGAGGAGTGTACGCTCACTTGTCGGCTCTCACAGCGGCATGCTGCGCTGCATGCAGGAAGGCGATGTCTTCATAACACAGGTGATAATGCACTGCTGAAAACTTATAAAGAAAGAGCAGGGCGGTCCCTGCTCTTGTGATGAGTATTCTGTCATATCTTCATTGCCGTTTCATATGCTTTCCAGATGACGGTTCTCAGGTTGCCGACTTTGAGGCAGTCTCCCACAAGATGCACCTTTCCTCCTCCTTTCACAAGCGGGGCAGGATTGTAGCCGATACTGCTGATGACGCTCTCACAGGCAATTTCCTTTTCATCTCCTCTCTCATTCTTTATTACGATTGCTCCTTTTCTCACTTCCTTGAGTGATGAGTTCAGATGCACTTCCACATTGTTGAGGGCAAACCATTCTCTCAGGTATGAACTGTTGGCAAGGCATACGCCTTTCTGGGCAATGAGATCATTCTTCATTTCAACAATGATGACCTTTTTGCCCTGCAGTGCAAGTTCATATGCGACCTCGCAGCCTGTCAGTCCTCCTCCTATGACAGCAACACTGCTGCCCGTACTCTTGCCGGTGAGATACTCGCAGGCTTCAATCATCATGTCGCTTCCGGGAACCGGAATGCGCTTTGCTACGGCTCCTGTGGCAATGATGATCTCATCTGCATCCAGCGAGGAAACATCGTTCACTTCCTCTTTCAGCCTGACTTCAATTCCCAGCTTGTCCATCTGCCGTATGTACCATGAGAGAAGGTCGCGCAGCTTGCCTTTGTAGGATTCTGCGCTTGCAGCGATGAAAGTGCCTCCGAGCCTGTCCGTTTTTTCATAGATCACGGGGTTATGGCCGCGCAGTTTCAGCACGCGGGCGGCTTCCATTCCTCCGATGCCGCCTCCCACTATGGCAACTTTTTTCGCTTTTGCAGCTTTCTTAATGCAGTGTTTTGACCACTGCATTGTCTCTGCATTCACCGCGCAGCGTGCCATGTTGAGGCTGTCAAAGAGGTCCTGATCATTGGGAACGCCTTCATAATGACACATGTTGAAACATCCGTTATGGCAGAGTATGCATGGTCTTATGTCCTCAGCCTTGTCATTCATGAGTTTCGTGACCCATTCCTGGTCTGCAAGGAAGGGACGTGCGAAACCTGCGCCGTCGAGACGTCCTGCCCCGATTTCCTCTGCGGCCTTGTAAGGATCAAGCCTTCCTGCAGCAACTACCGGGATTGATACAAACTTGCGGATATGCTCGGCATCTTCCAGATTGCAGTTCTCGGGCATGTATACAGGCGGATGGGCCCAGTACCACGCATCATATGTTCCGTTGTCGCAGTTCAGCATGTCATAACCGGCATCTTCAAGAAGCTTAGCTGCTTTTTCCGATTCCTCCATGTCGCGTCCGACTTCAATGTAATCTTCACCGGGCAGGGCTCCTTTCCTGAAGCCTTTCGTCTTTGAGACCACGCTGTAACGCAGCGAGACAGGAAAGTCATCACCGCATTCTTTTTTTATCGCCTGGACGATTTCAACAGCGAAACGGTAACGGTTCTCCATGCTGCCGCCGTATTCATCTTTTCTCTTGTTGATGTAGGGAAGGGTGAACTGGTCGAGAAGATATCCTTCATGAACGGCATGCACCTCAACTCCATCGACTCCGGCATCCATCAGCATCCGGCTTGAAAGGGCAAAAGATCTTACGATGTCTTTTATCTCATCCTTTGTCATCTCGCGGGAAGGAAGTCTGTCAGACCACCTGTTGGGCGACGGGCTTGCGCTTGCCGTTATCTTGTCAAGGTTCATCACCGGTTTCGACAGTGTTCTGATCACCGGCGTGTTGTAAAGCATTTCCATCATGCTGCTGACGGGAAAGCTCCTTCCGAAACCTGCGGTGAGCTGTATGAACAGCTTTGCACCGGTTTTATGGAATTCAGGCAGCCAGGAGGCAAGATCCCTGTACATCTTTCTGTTCTTGTGAAGCCACTGCCCGAACATCGGGTTCCATACAGGCTGGCAGCCGGGAAGCACAAGGCCTGCATTGTTTTTCGCGACTTCCATTATGAAACGGGCACCTGTTCTGTCAAAATGATTTTTCTCCATCCAGCCGAAGAGGTCGGTTCCTCCCATGCTGGTCAGCACGATTCTGTTCTTGATTTCACATTTACCGATCTTCCACGGTGTGAATAAAGGTTGAAGTTTTGTATCCATGAGCTAATTCTACCCTGAATGGGCACTTGTTTGCCAGTCAATTTTTAGCAGGACACTTGATGTCGAGGAGATCTTCAATCATATGGTGCAGAAAGCTGGTTTCCCTGCTTTCTGATGCCTTGTAGTAGACTTCTTTCTTATCTCTTCTTGATGTGATGAGCCCGCCAAGACGGAGCTGCCTCAGATGGTGGGAGACGGCCGGACTGCTCATGCCCATCAGCGCGGAAATATTGAGAACGCATTCTTCCCTGTGACAGAGAATATAGAAAAGTTTCATTCTCACCGGATCGCTGAGCTGCTTGAGAGTGTCGGCAAGTTTTTCGAAGTCCTCGTATGATGGCATATTGCCGTTTTCTTCTCTGTTGCCGTGGTCATGCGGCAGGGTAGGCTGCTTTTCATTCATGATACAATATTAGCTGAAAATGGCGGGGTAAAGTAAAGAGCAGGAAAAAATATTGACAACAGAGAAAAAGGAGAGGTATATATAATACATATTGCAATCGATTGCAAAAAAATGAATGGAGGAGCGGTATGAAAATTATCGTGATCGGAGCGGGAGCCATGGGCAGCATCTACGGAGGCCGTCTCAGCACCGGCAATGATGTGACTCTTGTTGATACGAATGAAGCTGTTATAGATCATGTGAGGGAAAACGGAATCGTGCTGGAGGAAAACGGCACGCAGAATACCTATCTTCCCAAAATCGCGAAAAATGCAGACGGGACAGGTACTGCGGATCTTATCATTCTGTTCACAAAGGCCATGTATTCGCATTCTGCACTTGAGAATGTGAAGAGTGCAATCGGAAAGGATACTTATCTCATGACACTTCAGAACGGGGCAGGACATGAGAGGATGCTTTCACAGTTCGTGGATACTGATCATGTGATCATCGGAACGACTGAGGACAACGGTGCCGTGATTTCCCCCGGTGTGATTCATCACGGCGGAAAGGGTGTGACAAACATAGGACTTCTGAACGGAAACAGGGGAAAAATCCTTGAGGACATCAGGGAATCATTTGACGAGTGCGGCTTTGATGTGCGCATTCATGATAACATCCAGCAGCTGATCTGGGATAAGCTCATGACAAACGTATCCCTTTCCGTGCTTACTGCGATTCTGCAGTGCGATATGTCCTACATCAGCAAAAATGAGAATGCCTTCGCAATCTGCAGGAAGCTTATCGAAGAGACCGTTGCGGTCGCATCTGCGATGGATCTTGAATTTGACACTGAGAAAGTGATTCAGAAAGTCCGCTCTGTAAGTGAAAACAATCTTGGCGGATATACCTCAATCATGATGGATATAAAGAACGGACGGAAGACTGAAGTCGACACCATCAGCGGTGCCGTGGTCGCGAAAGCGCATGAACTTGGTGTTCCCGTTCCGCATCACGAGATGGCTGTTTCCCTCATTCATGCACTTGAAGGACTGAAAAACTAAGGAGGATGGAGAATATGTACAGTACTGAAATCGGACTCGAGTACAAGTATGATCTGACAAGCGGGAAATTCAAGACAGCATTTGCTTTTCTCAAGAGAAAGGATCTTGCCCGGCTTCCGGAAGGATGGATAGAGCTTGATCACGGCGTAAGGGCTTCCGTCCAGCATTACACCACGATTGCAAGGAATGAAGGTTCTTTCGAAACTCACGAGAAGTATTTCGACGTTCAGTATGTGGTTGAAGGCCGTGAGCTTTGCGGTGTATGCCGTCGTAATGGGCTTGTGGTGAAAACTCCGTATGATGAAAAGGGTGACATCACATTCTATGAGGAGCCTGAATACTACGGAGAGGTTCTCCTTCTTGAAGGCGACTATATTCTCCTGGCTCCGGAAGATGCACACAAGCCCCGGCTTGAGGCCGGCGGGAAGATTCCGGTGAAGAAAATTGTACTTAAGGTGCCTGTGGAAGATTGAATTGACCAGCAGCTGATTATATCATGCAGCCTCCGTTTCCGATGTGACGGAGGTTTTTCTTTTAAGGACAGGATAAACCTGGAAAAAAAGTGAGTTGAAATATTGACAGGTGAAATAAGAAAGGTTACTATACAAACAACGATTAAACATATGTTTAATTAAAGAGGTGAGATCATGAAGAAAACCTATTCAATTGAAGTTGACTGCGCCGCATGTGCGAACAAGATGGAAGCCGCTGCGGCAAAAGTGAACGGTGTAAAGTCCTGTGTCGTGAATTTCATGATGCAGAAGATGACTGTGGAATTCGATGAAGGTGCTGACAGAAATGCTGTCATGAACGATGTCGTGCATAGCTGTAAAAAGGTTGAAAGCGACTGTGAGATATTCCTCTGATATTCTCAGGGACGGCGTGTATGAATAAAAAACAGAAAAAAATGCTTGCAAGAATTGCAGTATCTGCACTGCTGATGATTGTATTTGCCTTCATTCCTTCGAGCGGTCTAATAAGACTTGCCATGTATCTGTTTGTGTATTTCCTCATCGGCTACGATATCCTGATAAAAGCGGGAAAGGGCATAATAAGGGGACAGGTGCTTGATGAATGTTTTCTCATGGCAATTGCGACAGTCGGCGCCATGGCCCTTGCGCTTTACGACAGAAGCGGCGATTACACTGAGGCGATTGCCGTCATGCTTTTCTACCAGATCGGAGAATTCTTCCAGAGCTATGCTGTCGGCAAAAGCCGCAGGAGCATCACGGCTCTTATGGATATAAGGCCGGATTATGCGAATATTGAAAGGGATGGAAAGATTGTCAGAGCCGATCCGGATGAAGTTGAAACCGGCAGCGTGATCATTGTGCAACCGGGTGAGAAGGTGCCAATAGACGGAATCGTTATCGAAGGAGCCTCTTCTCTCAATACAAGCGCCCTGAGTGGAGAGAGTCTGCCGCGTGAGGTAAGGGAAGGCGATGAGATCATAAGCGGAAGCATAAACATGACCCGGGTGCTCAAAGTCAGGACAACAAAGGAATTCGGAGAGTCCACGGTTTCGAAGATTCTTGATCTTGTGGAGAACGCGAGTTCCAGAAAAAGCAGGAGCGAGGATTTCATCTCCAAGTTTGCCCGTGTTTATACTCCGGCAGTGTGCATAGGCGCCCTTGTACTTGCAATTCTTCCACCGCTTGTGAATATCATCTTCCTCTCTTCTCCGGCGCAGTGGCATACCTGGGTTTACAGAGCACTCACGTTCCTTGTCATAAGCTGTCCGTGTGCGCTTGTCATAAGCATACCGCTTTCTTTCTTTGCCGGCCTCGGCGGAGCCGGCAAGACAGGTGTGCTTGTCAAAGGTTCAAACTTCCTTGAAACACTTTCAAAGACGAAAATCGTCGTTTTTGATAAAACCGGCACTCTCACACAGGGTGTTTTTGAGGTAAGCGGCATCCATCACAATACAATGGAGAATGAGAAGATAATCGAGTATGCGGCTCTTGCCGAAAGTGCATCTTCCCACCCGATCAGCAAAAGCCTGCAGAGAAAGTACGGACTTGAACTGGACAGAAGCCGTGTCACTGACATCGAGGAGATCAGCGGTAACGGAGTGACAGCTGTCGTTGATTCCCACTCCGTTGCCTGCGGCAATGACAAGCTCATGACGAGGCTTGGGATACAGTACATTCCCTGCCACAGCACCGGTACCATCATCCATGTTGCCATCGACGGTGCCTATGCCGGTCATATTGTGATATCCGATGTGATCAAGCCTGATGCGGCTGATGCAGTCAGACAGCTCAGGAAGGCAGGAGTCACGAAAACAGTCATGCTCACAGGCGATGACAGAAAGGTCGCCGCCAGCGTGGCCTCCCGGCTCGGCATTGACGAGTTCTATGCCAATCTCCTCCCTGCTGACAAGGTTGCCAGAGTCGAAGAACTTATTGCCGGCAGGAAAGGCAGCGATAAGCTTGCCTTTGTCGGTGACGGCATAAACGATGCGCCCGTGCTTGCCCGTGCTGATATCGGGATTGCAATGGGTGCGATGGGGTCGGATGCGGCTATCGAGGCTGCCGATGTTGTTCTCATGGATGACGATCCGGTGAAGATAGCAAAGGCGATAAAGATTTCAAGAAAGTGCCTCAGGATCGTTTATGAGAACATCGTTTTCGCAATAGGCGTAAAACTGATCTGCCTTCTGCTGGGCGCACTCGGCATTGCAGGCATGTGGCTTGCCATCTTTGCCGATGTCGGAGTCATGGTCATTGCCGTGCTCAATGCGATAAGGGCCTTGTTTGTCGAGAAATTATGATGTCCTGATGGAAAATCTTCCCGGAGATACTGGGAAGATTTTCCTATTGCCACAGCAGTGGTGGTTTTTGTTCTGAAGTGAAGCTATAATAGCTATTATGGAGAATAGAAAACATGGTGAAGCTTCCCGTAGGTTCTGCTGATTTCGATTATATAAGACGAGAATGCTACTATTACGTTGACAAGACCCGTATGATCAGGCAGGTCATTGACGACAGTGCGAGGTCAATTCTCTTCACGCGGCCGAGACGTTTTGGGAAGACAACATTCATGACAATGCTCCGGTCTTTTTTTGACATACGCTCTGACAGTCATGCTTTCTTTGAATCTCTTGATGTGATGAATGACAGAGAGTTTGTTGACAAATGGATGAACAGTTGCCCTGTTGTCTATCTTACACTTAAAGATGTGGGCGGCAATGATTTTTCCTCTGCTCTTGATGTGCTTTCTGACCGGCTTGCGGAGCTTTTTTCCTCATACAGCTTCATTGATGACGGTTCCTTAGGCGGCGATGAGGAGCTTTTCCGCCATATCCTGATGAAAACTGCTTCACTTGGTGAGATAAGACTTGCACTCAGTGTTCTGATCCGTCTTATATCCAGACATTACGGTAAAATGGTGGTTGTCCTCATTGATGAATATGATGTTCCGCTTGAAAGGGCTGCACAGAATGGCTTTTATGATGAGATGCTTGATGTCATACGCACTCTTTTCTCAACTGCCCTGAAAGACAATTCATTTGTAATGAAAAGCATTCTTACCGGATGCCTGAGAATTTCAAAGGAAAGCATTTTCACAGGTCTCAACAATCTTGCCGTGTATTCAGTGACAGGAGTGAAATTCGCGGATGCTTTCGGCTTTACGGAAAGAGAAGTGGAGAAACTGCTGATTGATGCAGGTCTCCCAGAGTTTCATGATGTGCTGAAGAAATGGTATGACGGGTACAGAATAGGCAGTGAAAATCTCTACAGCCCATGGGACGTGATAAGATACGTTGACACTCTTCAGACAGACCGGAGCTGCAAACCCGAGAACTACTGGGCCAACTCCAGCGGAAATGAAATCATACGAAGAGCGATAGACAGTACATGCACATCCGTTTCTGATGAATTCTCCACCTTGATCGAAAGTGGATGCATCCCTGTCCATCTTGATGAGGATCTTACCTATGCCGCGCCTGTTTCTGACAAAGACGGGATATGGAGCCTGATGCTGGAAACAGGTTACCTGACTTTAGGCGGCAAGTATGAACCGAATGGTGAGACTTTAGTCAGAATACCTAATGACGAGATCCGCCATCTGTTCATTTCTTCAGTCAATAGCTGGTTCTATGAGAATATCAGAAAAGACAATCTTTCGCCGTTCTTCGCCGCATTGTGGGACGGAGATGAGGTGACACTCTCATCAAGCATCTCAGATTATCTTTTCAGGACAATCAGCTATTATGATTACAGCGAGTCTTTCTATCATGCCTTCCTGACTGGTATCCTGTCTGCATCATCGTACATTGTTAAGTCCAATATCCAGTCTGGTACAGGCCGCCCAGACATTGTTCTGCTCGATCCTTCGAACCGCAGGGCGGCAGTCTTCGAACTGAAACGGGCATCTGAATCTTCCCTTATGGAAAAATGTGCAGAAGATGCCGTAAGACAGATTGAGGAAATGAAATACGGAAAAGACATGAGCGGGTACCGGAAAGTCACGGGGTATGGGATTTCATTCTTCCGTAAAGATGCGCTGGTCAGGAAAACACAGATTCTCTGAAAATATGCACCCCTCTGCAGTGTACGGGGTGCATGATTCAAACATAGTTTTAATTAGCTTTTTCGTATCTGAAAACAGCCTGTTCAAGGTAGCGGCGGACCGGCAGGTGCTGCGGGCAGGCTTTCTCGCATTTTCCGCATTTGAGACATGCTGATGCCTTCACTTTATCTGTGATCTCATCATAGCTTCTCTCTTCTCTCCTGTTCATCAATGCGAAGATTGAAGGAATGGGCATGTCCACGGGACAGACTTCAGTGCAGTAATTACATTTCGTGCATGCAATGCTTCCCTCTCTCTTTATTATTGCTGCGGCTTTGCAGATTGCGTCCTTTTCCTTTTCATCAAGAGGTTTTGCCTCCTTGAATGTCTTTATGTTGTCTTCAACCTGTTCCATACTGCTCATGCCGGAGAGTATGACTTTAACATTGTCAAGATCATTCACGAAACGCAGTGCATATGAAGCATTGGATCCTCTGTCTTCAAGTGCATTGAATACAGCTTCAGCCGCAGGATGCAGGGAAGACAGATTTCCGCCTTTCACGGGTTCCATGACGATTACGGGGCATCCGAATTCAACACATGTCTCATAGCACAGTCTTGACTGGACTTTTTCATCTTCCCAGTCTGCATAGTTTATCTGGAGCTGTACGAATTCTATTGCCTTCTGCTCGCTGAGGATCTTTCTCAGCACTTCGGCACTGTCGTGGAATGACATTCCCACATGACGGATCTTTCCTTCCTCCTTAAGCCGGGATGCGACGGCAAAGGCATTGGTGGAGCAGTATTTCCTGTATGATTCGCCGTCAAGTGCATGCATGAGGTAGTAGTCAAAGTATCCGGCTCCGCACTGGGCAAGCTGATTTTCAAAGAGGGGACGTATGTCTTCTTCTTTTTTGAAAAAACCGTTTGAAAGCTTGTCGGCAAGAAGATAGCTTTCCCTTGGATAGCGGCTGGTGAGGGCTTCCTTCACAGCTTTCTCGCTTCTTCCGTTGAGGTAACCGTGTGCAGTGTCGAAATAGTTGAAACCTTCCTTTATGAAAAGATCAACCATTTTCTTGACGGTCTCTATGTCTATCGCTCCGTCCGGGGTAAGGGGGAAACGCATGCATCCCAGTCCCAGTTTTTTCCTCACATCTTTGAAAACATCATCTTTCATTCATATCTCCTTTTTCTCTGCGGCACTGCCGAGACTCATGCTGCCGCTCTGCGCTTCGGTTGAAACCGTTTTGCGGAAGTATTTCGGCATTGTCTTCTCAAGTCCTTCCTTTGTGTATACCGGGCTGTCTTTACCAAGGGGGAAACTGACAGCTTTTTCTGTGGCGGCTGAAAGGTAGAAGGCATCCACGAACTCGGTTGCCCGTCTGCCGTCAAGGCCGTTCACTTCCGGCTTCCTTCCTTCTTCAAGTGCATCAATGAAACGTGAGAAAGCACCATCATGTCCTTCTTTTTCCAGCATCGGTATCGAGTCGTATATCTCCTGAAGTCTTTTCTCTTCGGCCTCATCTCTTTCCGGATACCCGTTGGGCTGCGGCTTTGATACATGCACAGACCATTCAGGCAGGGTGATGCTTGCCTTTTCGCACTGTATCCTGAAGCCCTGGTATTCATTCATGTCATTGAGCGACACGGAGAAGGAAGCCAGTGCGGAAGGAAAGGTGATGAATGCAAACCCCATATCTTCAGCCTCGCAGTTTGTGTGGCGCATATTCCTCATGATGGCATTTATATTCTGTGCCTGTCCTCCCATGAGCCAGAGCAGCATGTCCACCTGATGTATGCCCTGGGCTGTCAGCGTGCCGCCGCCTTCGCTTTCCCATGTTCCTCTCCAGTACAGGTTGTGGTAATTCGCTCCCCTGAACCAGTGCGATGTGACATCAACGGAAAGTATTTTCCCGAAGATTCCCTCATCAAGCATTTTCTTTGCTTTCTGAACTGCTGTGTAATAACGGTTCTGGAAGATTAATCCCAGTCTTTTCCCGCTTCTTTTTTCAGCTTCAAGCATCTCATCCTCTTCTTCGAGGGTAAGTGCCATGGGTTTTTCAAGAATGACATGCCTGCCGTTTTCAAGAAAGGCAATTGTGACTTCCCTGTGAAGGGCGGGGGGCAGTGCGATTGCCGCCACGTCTATGTCGTCTCTTTCAAGCAGACTCTTCCAGTCATCTGTTATCGTGATGTCATCAGGAAGGCTGAATTCCTTTTTAAGGTCATGACACTTTGAAACTGTCCTTGAACACAATGCACTGACAGTGCATCTTTTGTCATTGAGAATGGCTTTGAGGTGGGTTTTGCCGATTCCGCCCACGCCTATGATCGCGAATTTGTACATGAATAAATTATATAGCACCAACAAGGTTTCACGTTCTAGTGCAAATTTCACAGAGTTTGAACAAAATTGATTAATGTATTGTTAATGTAAATGGCGGGGAATATAATCAGAACAATGAACGTAGTAATATTCGGGGCGGGACGGAGAGGACTGCGTCTGGCCCGTCATCTTATTGAAGAAGAAAAATCAGTGACATTTCTGGATAACAGCCCTGCCCGCTGTGCTCTTGCACAGAGCAAGCTTGACTGTATGGCGGTGACAGGATCTGCAACCGACATCGAGAAACTTGATGAATGCGGCTGCGAGAATGCCGACATAGCAGTGGCGGTCACGGACAGTGATGAAGTGAATCTCGTAAGCTGCGGCATCGTCACATCACGCTATCCCAGGGTGAAGACCATCGCAACGATAAGAAGCCTTACATATCTGTCTGATTCGACGGGAAAGCCTTTCTCGCTTCTCGGCATTGACCATATAGTCAATCCGGAACAGGAGGCGGCAAGCCGCATTCAGGATATCATAGTATCGGGACTTTTCAGCGACATATCATATTTCCCGGGTGCACATTACATCGTATTCACGACAAGCGTGAACAAAGACGGCATGTTTGCGGGTAAGAGTCTCATAGACATAAAGAAGGAACTTCCCGGACGCTACCTCATAGCCGGTGTCAGCCACAAGGGAAAGACATTCACTCCATCCGGTACGACTGTTCTGTATGAGGGGGATGAGATCGCAGTTATCTGTGATGATGATGAAAGGGAGGATGTGTACAGCCACTTCGGCATTGCAAACACCACTTTCTCCCTCAAAAGGATAATTCTTGTCGGCGCCACAAGGATCTGCCGCTATCTTCTCATGAAGCTTCCGGCGAAAATGCACAGGCATATCACCCTCGTGGAGAAAGATGAGAACATCTGCAGGGAATTCAGCGATATCTTTCCTGACATACTCATCCTGAACGGGGCAATCACCGATGAGAACTTCTGGGATGAGGAGAACATAGGTGGATCTGATCTGTTTGTCGCGATGACTGAGAATGACGAGCTTAATGTCATTGTCAGCAGTTATGCTAAAAAGCAGGGCACGAAGCGTTCGATCTGCCTTATCAAGACCAACAACAACTATATAGCACTGGCACGTGCCATGGGCATTGACGCCGCAGTCTCGACAACGGAGTCTACGGTTGATGCAATCATGAAGATCCTTCGCGGCGATAATGTCAGGACGCTGCACTCGATTTTCGACGGCAGGATCGAGATTTATGAGTTTGTCATCAAGCCCGGCTTCCTGCACCTCAACAAGTGTCTGAAGGACATTAATTTCAAGAAAGCCGCAGTCATTGCAGGTGTCAGCCGCGGAGATGACAATTTCATTCCTGACGGCAATTACAGCTTCCGCGAAGGGGACACGGTTCTTGTTGTCTCTCTTCATGAAGACTATGACTATGTGCAGGAACTTTTCGGACAGGGAGATGCATAGACTATGAATCCCAGGTCGGTCACTCGTCTTCTCAGTCTTATAACGATCTTCATGGCACTTATCCTTTTCATCCCGACCCTCGTATCGGTTTATTATGATGAAGGGGAGGCGATAAAGGCTTTTCTCATAACAATTGTCATAATGCTTGCCGTTTCGCTTGCCGGACTGTTTTTCACAAGAAACATCAGGAACTTCAGGATAAGCGTCAAGGACAGTTATCTTTTCGTAACGCTCACATGGGTCATCCTGACCTTTTTCGGTGCAATTCCCCTTTATCTTACAGATGTGCTTGACAATTTCGCGCAGTGTTATTTCGAGATCATGTCGGGCTTCACCACAACCGGTGCCGCCGCAATGGTGGGAATTGATACAAAGATGAAGGGAATCCTTTTCTGGAGAAACATGACCAACTGGCTGGGCGGTATGGGTATCGTCGTGCTTTTCGTCGCAGTCCTTCCGGCTCTCGGTGTCAAGGGCACAGCCCTTTACGGTGCTGAGTCCGTCGGCCCGACAAAAGACAAGCTGAGGCCGAAGATAAAGGAAACCGCCATTATCCTCTGGGGGCTTTACACCGGTATTTCAGCGCTGCAGGTTGTCCTCCTCATGCTCGGAGGCCTGGACTGGTTCAATGCGCTGACTGTCATGTTCGGCACCATGGGTGCTGCCGGCTATGCGCCTCATGATGCATCCATAGCTTTCTATGAGTCCGCCTATGTGGAATGGGTGTGTATAATCTTCATGTTCATCGCAGGTTCAAACTTCGCGCTTTACTACAGAATCCTGCAGAAGAAATTCTCGAAGGTGTTTCATGACGGAGAGTACCGCCTTTACTGGAAGATCGTGCTTTTTTCCACGCTTTTCGTCTCGATAAGCCTGTTCTCAAAGGGGCTTTTCAACCTCAGTGATTCAATCAGGCATGCCGCATTCCAGGTTGTGAGTTTCATCACCACCACAGGGTTCAGCAGTACGAACTACACGCACTGGCCGATTTTCGCCCAGACGGTTCTTTATGTGCTCTGCTATGTCGGAGGCTGTGCCGGCTCCACAGGCGGCGGCATCAAGGTTGTCCGTATCGGCGTGATGATGAAGCTTTTCAAGAATTCAATGGTCAAGAGATTCCACCCAAATGCCATCACAACCGTGCGCCTGGGCGAGGACAAGTATTCCAATGACACGATTCAGGCCATTGCCGGATTCGTAGGCTTTTACATCACAAATGCGATCATAGGCACTCTGGTGCTTTCACTGACCGAAGTTGATTTCCTTGTGGTTCACACATCAGTTCTGCTGACACTGGGCAACATAGGAATAGGTCTTGGAGGCATAGGAACCGACTTCACATTCGCAATCTACCCTGAATGGGCATTGTGGTGTTTCTCGTTTCTGATGCTCGTCGGCCGTCTTGAGCTCTTTACTGTATATTCACTTTTCACACGTGAGTTCTGGAGGCGCTGAGGCGCTTCCTTTCTTTTCTTATGATGATCTCTCCTGCTATCAGGGCGACGATGCCGACAGAAGAGTTTGAGATTGCCATGGTAAGTCCCACAGCCGTGAAATCAAGCGACGTGAAATGCTGGAAGAAGAAGATCACCGGAAGCCGGAAGACGAATATCCTTGCGACGTTTATCGCAAGTATGGCCTTTGTCTTTCCCATTCCCAGGAGAAGAGTGAAGCCTGAGTAGGCGAATGACAGCAGCAGGGTGCCCAGAAGTTCATAATGGAAGATCGAGCATATGCTTTGATGAAAAGCAGGGTCATAGCCTCCGCGGGAGAGGGAAAAAAGGCGTGCTATGGGATCTGTGAGTGCAAGCATTATGAAAAAACCTGCAATTCCTATCATTAATACGGCAGCCTGTAGATGACGGTATACTTTCACCGTCCTTTCGAAATTGCGGCTTCCGTACAGCTGTCCTTCAAGTGATGCGCCTCCGTCTTCAAAGCCTGTCTGTATCCCTGTCAGCAGTCCCGACATGTTGTTTGAAATCCCTGCGGCGCCGACAATGTCGGTACCGTAGTCAGCTGCCATATTGTTGACCATGGCCTTGCCGGCGGCGAATGCCATTTTCTCTATCATTGAGGGAATGGACAGACGGAAAAGCTGTGAAAGCATTTCCTTTGTGAATGTTATGTCTTTTCTTGAAAACGAGAATGCGTCATTTTTTGCACAGAAGGCTTTCAGGGCGAAAATGAAGAGTATGACATAGCTTATGAGGGTGGCCGCTGCTATTGATACTATGTCACCTTCAAGCACGTAGACGAAAAGTGCGGTGACAGCAAGCTTTATGATGACTACGGAAAGATTGAGGAACAGAATTTTCCGGCTCCTTCCGCGGCAGCGCTCGCATGATATGTATATCGTGGTGAAGAACTGTATTATTATTCCGATAAGAGTGACTGAAAAATAAAGGCTTCCCAGTTCTATGAATATTTCAGGTGTGCCGCTCAGGCGCAGCAGGGAAGGAGTGAAAGGAATGGCCGCAATAATGAGGAGAGAGAGAATAAGACAGAGCGCTATTGTCGTTGACAGTATTTTCCTTATCCTCTCCCAGTCCCCTCTGCCGTAAGCGTGTGCGATCATTATTCCGCCGCCCACGCTCAGTCCCTGTCCGACCGAAAGAACGATATGCTGCAGCTGCACCATATACACAACTGTGGAAACGGCTTCTGATGAGATTCTGCTTGCCATAAGCGTGTCAAGGACTGAGAAAAGCTGGCTGATCCATGAATAGATTGCAAGAGGCACGCAGACACGGAAAACGATCTTCCAGATGCTTCCGTTCTGTACTTCGTTTCTGAAATTCTCATCTTTAGCTGTTACTGATACCATGATTTATCATATAAGCATAAAAATTCATCATATATAAGCAGATTATTTATTTTTAAGCTGCAAAGTGCTGTTTTATTATGATATGCTCATCTCATGAAAGAAACATTTACCTGTCAGTTCAGAAAGGCCAGCCCATATAATGCAATGGACGGGCTGCACCGTCATAATCAGTGCGAGCTGTACTTTCTTTCTTCAGGAGAGAGACGGTATTTCATCCTTGACACCGTACTGACAATTCATGCCAAGGGATTTGTCTTCATCAGGGACGGACTGTTTCACAAAACTTCATATTCAGGTTCTTCCCAGCACACACGCTATGTCGCAAATATACCATCCTCATGGCTGAACGGGGCCGAAGACGTGCTGCCTCCTTTTTTTGCCGTTGATGACGTTCCCTCTCTTGAGGTTCCTTTCTCCCAGCTCCAGATGGAAGCGGATAATACCGATGAAGTGTCATTGCTGAGGGCACGGGGCCTTGCAGCACAGATTGTGAGTCAGGCATACAGGGCATGGAAGGAACGTCAGCAGCCTCATGATCCATTCATTGATGAAGTCACGTCATACGTGAAGGCGAATATTGCAGGAGAACTGTCACTTGATGCGGTTTCATCCCATATGGGATACTCGCGTAACTATTTCTCACGTCTTTTTCATGAGAAAACCGGCATGAAGCTTTCCGATTTCATACGTTCCAGCCGCATAAGCATAGCATGTGAGGCACTGGAGAAGGGGGAGAAGGTTGCATCTGCTGCCTCTCTTGCCGGTTTTTCCGATGCGGGGTACTTCAAGGATGTGTTCCGCTTTGTGATGAAGATCAGTCCTTCTGCATACAGAAAGAATGCGGAAAGATTGCGTAAATGAATCTGGCTCTCCGGCGGCAGGAGAGGCGGAGAATGATGAGAAACCTGAAATACGGAGTTTCCCGGCGATGGAAAGAGCCTGTTGTATCAGAGTGTTCAGAACGCTCTGCCGTTTCTGGCAAAATGCTCGGCCTTCACGATTTCCATCAGCTTTTCCATATTTGACGTGAAGAACTGTCTGTATGCACTGCAAAGGTACGTTTTCTCGATTCTTCCCTCCGCAAAGTTCTCCCTGTCTCTCTTGCAGCCTCCACGGCACAGGGGACGTACACTGCACGCCTGACAGTCTTCGGGAAGACTCATCGATTCCTCGATGAATTTTATGCTCCTGCGCTTTTCGTCCAGCTGATCGAAGCTGTTTTTCCGTATATTTCCCAGACGGTAGTCATCAAGAACATAGAAATCGCATGGATAAACCGAGCCGTCAGCTTCAATGACATAGTAGCTGCCGCACACTCCGTTCATGCCGCATTCCTCAGCCCAGCCGGTGAGACACATGTTCACAAGATTGTCGAAATAGCGTATCGATACATAATCCTGATTTTTCCAGTCTCTGTAGTAAAGGGCGAAAAGCTTGTCGAGGAAGATTGCATAATCTTCGCTTGTAAGAGAGTATTCCATCTCTCCGCGCTCTGATGCCAGCGGGTCTATGCATGGAATGTACTGGTGATAGCGCCAGCCGTTGCGCTTGAGAAACGAGTACACTTCCTCCACATTCTTTGCAATCTGCTTTGTGACGGTTATGAGGATGTTTACATCAACGCCTTCATTTACAAGCAGTTTTGCGTTGTTGAAAACCTTCGTGAAGCTTCCTTTTCCCGAGGAATCAACACGGTAGCTGTCGTGAAATTTCTTCGCACCGTCGATTGAGATGCCGACAAGGAAATTGTTATTCCTGAGGAATTCAGCCCATTCTCTGTTTATCAGGATACCGTTTGTCTGAATTGCGAAATTCACATGGCGGCGGCTTGTCTTTTCAAGTGTGTAGGAAACGAAATCACGGAAGAAGTCCAGTCCGGCCAGGGTGGGCTCTCCGCCCTGGAAACCGAACGAGATGAAGTCATTTCTGTCCGCAGCCGCCTTGTCGATGAGTGCATGGGCTGTCTCAGTGCTCATCACGCCGTAATTCCTGATGCTGCGGTTTTCGCTTTCATCTATGTAGAAGCAGTACCTGCATCTGAGGTTGCAGGCGCTGCTTGCGGGTTTTATGAGAAAGGATCTGTGCATGAGAACCTCTACTTCGTGACAGGGCCGTACGGCCGCCCGGCAATCAGATTCTTACCGTCTGTAAAGCCTTCACAGCGGCCATCCAGTTCCTTTATAAGACAGTTCCTGAGGTATTTTATCCTCTCCTGTTTCTCAGGGGATGAAATTAGGTTCGTAAGCTCATGGGGATCATTCTCAAGATCGAAGTACTGTTCTTCTCCGCTGTCGGACAGCCAGATGTACTTGTCTGTGGTTGTCACTATCCAGTGGTTGGAGAATTGTCCGTAGGCATGCTCTCCGTGAAGGTATTCCCTCACTTTCCTTCCGGGGTCTCTTATGACATCCAGAAGACTTGTGCCGTCGTAATGTTCATCATCCCTTGCACCGGCAGCGTCTAGCAGTGTGGGCAGTATGTCCCTGAGTTCAACCACATCATCAATCTTCTCTCCTTCCCTGTCCCTGATTCCGATTGCACCGAGATTCGAGATCATCATCGGGATATGGCAGGAGCCTTCGTACGGACGGCTCTTGCGGAACATATAATGATCCCCGAGTTCTTCACCGTGGTCTGATGAGAAGATGATGAGCGTGTTGTCATACAGTTTGTGCTCGATAAGGGCCTGGATGACACGTCCGATCTGGTGATCAAGATGCGTGATCAGGGCATAGTATGCGGCTCTCATCTCATGTATGAGCTCAGGATCGAGCGGACCTGTCTTGCTGTCGAAGATATGGCCGTCCCTGTCGATGTATTCCCTTGTCTCCCATGTCCCGATATAAGGTGCTGTGAGATCCTTGTTTATGTACCGGCTGAAATAATACCCGGGAGGATCAAGAGGCGGATGCGGCTTGAGGTAGCTTGCCATGAGGAAGAAAGGCTGATCCGGATCACGGCGGCGCAGGAAATCAAGCACGTTGTCGGTCACCCAGTTCGTCGGATGGTATTTCTCATCATAGCACCAGGTGCGGGCAACCCAGCTGTTGCAGTCAAGTCCTGTGTAGGTGGAATCTGCATCAGCGCCAAGTTCCTTTTTCAGCCAGTGGAAATAATCGTCACAGTAGAACTGGTTTTCATAATACGGAACATCTTCATAGCGGGAGGCGTGCATATAGCCGTCATGAAGGATCACATTGTCGAAACCGAGGTAGCGGCGTACCGGATATACATGCATCTTGCCGACACAGCATGTATAATAGCCGGCTTTCCTGAGTTCTCCTGCCATTGTGCGTTCGTAATCCCAGGGCACGTTGTCTTCATAGCCGACTCTCTTGTTATGCTCGGGAGCGAGCCCTGTAAGCAGTGCAGCCCGGGCGGCGATGCAGTTCGGACAGGCTGAATATGCTCTTGTGAAGTCGACGCCTTTGGCGGCAAGTGTATCAAGGTATGGCGTTTTGACATCTTTATGTCCGGCATATCCAAGGCTGTCGCCTCTGAGCTGATCAGTCATGATAAACAAAATATTAGGCTTCTTATTCATATTTGAAGTTTAGACCACATCCTGAGAATGTGCCATAGAATAATCAGAGAAGAGTGACATCGTTTCCGTTTTTTCTTACAAGTGTGATCAGGTCTTCCGTCCTGAGGAAGATTGTTGCCGTGTTTTCCATCGGATGCGCAGCGACAAGTCCTTTCTGGAATTCTGAATCGATGAAGAAATGCACCCTGTGTTCCCTGTCGTTGAGAAGGGCAAGTGCCGAGACAGAGCCCGGCTGTACGCCCAGTATCTTCTCAAGATCCTCTGCTGAAGCGAAGGAAAGGGGTTTTGTGCCGAATCTTCTGCGTAGGTCTTTCAGATCAAGCACCTTGTCTTCCTTCAGCGTAATCAGATAATAATTCCTTTTTTTCTCATCTCTTATGAAGAGGTTCTTCGCATGGGCTTCCCTGTGTGGGAGAGTGAGCCTGTCCGCTTCCTCCACGGTGAAAACGGCAGGATGTTCTATGAGTGTGAAGTCTATGTTTTCCTTTTTAAGGTATTCAATTGTCTCTTCTCTGTTCATTGATTGATCCAGTCCGGATTTCTCTGCGGAATCTTGGCTGAAATGCTTTCTCTCCAGTCGTGAAGCATTTTCTTCAGCTCATCGCGTTTTAGCGGATAATCATCTGAAAGGTTGTGCGTTTCGGAAGGATCTTCATCCAGATCGTACAGTTCTGTGTGCATGTCTTCAAAGAATTCGATCAGTTTCCATTTCCCATAACGGAGTGAAGAGGCGGGAGTTCCTCCCTGATTGCCGTAATGAGGATAATGCCAGAATATGGGTCTGTCCGTAAGGGTATGACCTTTCAGCACCGGAAGAAGGCTGATGCCGTCAACATGCTGCTGAGGCTGGAGAGGAAGTCCGGCCATGTCAAGAATTGTAGGGTAAAGATCCGGACTTGTCGTCGGGAACTGCGAATGAATGCCGGATTTGACAATTTTGGGATACGTGATTGCAAGTGGCACTCTGGTTCCTCCTTCATAAGACCATCCTTTGCCTTCCCTGGCAGGGAAGTTGCAGGTGGGAGAGCCTTCTGCTGTTGACAGCCCTCCGTTGTCGCTTGTGAAAATTATTATGGTATCATCGAGTTTGCCTGTCTCTTTAAGGGCTTTCAGCACTCTTCCTATATTCCAGTCAAGATTCTTTATCATTGCCGCATATATGACGTCTGACTGTATCACACGTCTTGTAACTCTCATGTTTTTCTTGATTTCTATAGGGAAATGCTCTCCCTCTACAAACGGATTGATCCGGTCTATCTTCAGAAGTTTTGCCTTTTCTGTGAAATATCTGACATCTGCTTCCTTTGCCTGTTCAGGCATATGAACAGTGTAATGCCACAGATTCATGAAAAAAGGGGTATCTCCGTTTTCTTTTATCAGTTTTATGGCTTCATCCGTAAGCCTGTCTGTCAGATATTCTCCATCAGGCCCATCCTCGAGATTTTCTATTTGATACGGGCTGAAATATCCATGGTGGGGATGACCCAGATGACATCCTCCGATGTTGACATCGAATCCCTGGCATTCAGGGTAATATTCTTTTGTACCGAGATGCCATTTGCCGATATGGTATGTTCTGTAACCGTTATCATTAAGGCATTTTGCGATATTGTATTCTTCATGGGGAAGATGTTTTATATACGGTGCATCAATGAGATAGCCCTTTACGGGATGACATTCTCCGCTTGTATCAATCCAGTCCGTAACACCCACTGTTGCCGGATATTTTCCCGTAAGGATGCTGGCCCGGGAAGGGGAACACACTGGACATGATGCATATGCATTGTCAAACATCATTCCACTGTGCATCAATGCATCTATATTAGGACTTTCATAGAATGTGCTTCCGCAGGCGGAAAGATCTTTCCATCCCATATCATCAATAAGAATCATCAATACATTTGGTTTTTTATCTGCCATTTCCCTTCCTCGCAAAAAATATCCGGCTGAATCAGAAATTCTTTACATGTACTGTCTGCCGGCTGTGTCAGAAAAAGCCGGAAGCGCATGCCTCCGGCTTATGAAGGACCTGAGAATCAGATCTTGTACCATCTGATCTCATTTTCATCCAGATCCACATCAAAGCTTGTTCCGTCTCCTTTGTAGACCGTGGTGGACTGTTTCTCGTATGTGTTGTTGACAACGCAGTATTTGCCGTTCTTGACGTAAGCGTGGACTTCAACATTGTAGTTCGTGCTGAACCAGCTGTTGAGTTTGTCTTCGCTTGATGCCGACCAGAGAACGGAGCGGTGAAGGATTCTGTTGTTCTCGAAGGAATACGGGAGTCCCGAGATATAAACACAGCGGCCTTTTCCGTAGGAATTGGCAGCCATCTGCACTTCCTTGTCCCTCTGGCAGATCACTGTTGTACCCGGCAGGGCATAAATGCTCTTCATTCCTTCTCCGAAATCGACATTGCCTTTGACATCTTCCGTGATGAAATGTTTGTGTTCATCCCAGTTGTATTTGTCATAGTTCAGTGTGAAGCCTGTTTCTTTTTCGACACCGAGAGCTGATGCGAGCTGGAAGAAGTGTCCCTGCCACTGATGTGCTGTCGGTTCACCGATGCCGATGAAGCCTCCTCCGTTGTAGATGAAGCTTCTCACGCTCTCGACAATGACAGGATCAGTCCAGTTCTCACCTCCGCTGTGGGCTGTGTCCGCTCCTCCGACATTGATGATCACATCGATGTCCTTCAGTACGTCAGGATTCTTCCTGATATCATCAAAGCTGATGAAGCGCACATCAAACGGAGAACCTGAGAGAGCCTCGATCACACCGGCATAGCTGTAGTTCTGTTTCTGATACAGTGCGTGGTGAACCATGTGGGCTCCCCATGCCCTCATCTTGCCCCAGGAATTGAGGACAGCGACAGTCTTGACGCAGTAAGGAGTTGTTCCCTTGATATTCTCATACAGAAGGCGGAACTCATCACATACGCTCTTTACGTATTCAATGAAATCCGGGAACTGGAGTGCAAGCTTGAGATAGCCGCCGTATCCGATTCTGTCGATAGGGCTTCTGAGTATAGCTCTTCTTGCAGTCACCCAGTTGACTTTCGCTTCCTTGACAGGGTCTCCTCCTTCGTGGAAGGTGTCAGGGAAGAAGTACGGGAGGAAGCGGCCTTCTCTGTATTTGACGCCTTTGATGTCGCTGATGAGGCGAAGTGTGGAGCCGTTGCCGACACTGCCGACGATTGCATCAAGACCGCAATCTTCAAATCCGTCAACAAAAGGCTCGGTTCCGATCCAGTGATCTCCCAGGAACATCATGGCTTCCTTTCCATATTCATGTGTGATGTCCGTGAACTTTTTGACAAGTGCCCTGACTTCCCTGATCTGGAATGCCTGGAAATCTTTGTATTCCCTGCTCGGGATACGGTACTGGTTATTGTGATACCCCTGATCGATTATGTATTCAGGACGGAACTTGTATCCGACTTCCTTTTCAAACTTGTCGAGGATATAAGGTGAGACGGATGCCGAGTAGCCGTACCAGTCAACGAATTTCTCGCGTGCAAGTTCGTCGAAAACCAGTGTGAACTGGTGGAAGAATGTTGTATAGCGGATTACATCCACATACGGATGATCCTGGCAGAATTTTTTAAGCCTTTCAAGAGAGAACGCCTGTGTTTTAGGCTGTCTTACGTCGAATGTGATCTGATGTTCGACGTTCTTCCATCCGTTTACAACTGCATTATACATGTGCACAGGATCCCAGATGATGAATGCCAGAAAGCTCACCGTGTATTCATGGAACGGCTTTGCATTGGGAATCGTGACATCGCCTGTTTCTTCACTGTATGACCATTCGCTTACGGGAACTATTTCTCCTGTTGTCCTGTCAATAACCTCCCACCATCTTTCTCTGTCTTTGGGGTTTACTTTCAGCATATCAGGATAGAGATTGTCCATAAGATGGATTGAGAGAGGGGCTTCAGATACGGATGAGAATTTTGTCATGATGTACATCTGCTGAACTTCATCCGGATTTGCTTTTGCCCATGCATTGTCCTTGCGGGTTGTGTAGTAGGTTGAATAGACCTTTGCTCCGCTGTCTTTGAGCTCGACAGGAAATTCCGTTCCGTCGCAGTCTCTGATGGCATCCGCACCCCAGTAATTGAGCACGTCCAGTGTCTCTTTCACAATTCCTTCATCTGTGGGGATTGTGACACGGCCTTTCTTTAATTCGTCGCTCACTTTATATACTCCTATAGAAAACAGTGCCACCCATGAAGGTGGCCTGTTTGTTTTTCAATACTTTTTAACCCTTGACACCGCCGCCGGTTACACCCGCGATGATCTTTTCAGACAGGAAGATGTAAAGCAGGAAGGTGGGCAGGAACACGATGATGACAGCTGCGAAGAGAGCACCATACTGACCTGTGTACTTCATTGAGTTGACTATCTGCAGCAATCCGACACCGACCGGAGCGATCTTCTGGCTGGATGCGAAGATGAGTGCCATGAAGAACTCGTTCCAGATTCCGAGGAAGTTGAAGATCGTCACCGTCACCAGCGCAGGCTGTACCAGAGGGAACATGATGCGCCAGAAGGTTCCTGCAGGCGAGCAGCCGTCGATTGCTGCAGCTTCCTCGTATGATCTTGAGAGTGTCTGGAAGAAGTTGAGCAGGAAGACTGTTGTATACGGAACGCGGAAGAAGATCATCAGTACGGTGAAGATCAGACGGTCAGGGGCGTTTCTCCAGCTTGCCGTGATGGCGTAAATCGGGAGAACGATCATGACTGCCGGAACACTCATTGCGATGATGAGGCTGTTCTTGATGATCTTGTTGCAGACGAACTTGTAACGGGAGAGCACATAGCTTGCCGGTGCACTGATCAGGATAGTGAAAAAACAGCCTGCAATGGAGTAGAGCAGGGAGTTCCCGAAGTAGCGCGCAACGTTCTGCTGGCTCCATGCCACTGCATAGTTCTCGAAATGAACACCTGTTTCAAACTGGAAAACTTTTCCCTGCATGATTTCCGGTGTTGTGGAGAATGATGCGGCAAGAATCCAGATCAGGAAGGCTGCGGTGAAGATCAGCCAGATGAAAATGATGATATAACCTGGAAGCAGAGTGGCTTCTTTTCTCCAGTTTATCTTCTGGTGTACAGCGGGTACTTTTTCTTTTTTATGAAATAATGCCATTGCCATGCCTCCTTAAAGTTCGATGTCATCATCTTTGATGACCTTGTTCATGATCAGATAGACGGCGAGAATGATCACTGCAAGAACGATACCCACTGCAGCAGCAGCACCTGCATCCGCCTGTATATTTCCCTTTGACGGGAATGCCGTATCATACAGATACATGACAGGAACGATGACGCTGGCTTCTGTATCGACAGGGCTGAACATCTTTGACCAGAGGTAGAATGTTGCCGTGTTGATGGTCCAGAATGTGAGATTTGTCTTTGTGACGCCCTTGAGAAGAGGGAATGTGATCTTGAAAGCCTGCTGCGCCTTGTTTGCACCGTCGATCGTGGCTGCTTCGTAAAGGTCAGCCGGTATCTTCTCAATACCGCTGATGAAGATCAGCATGTAGTATCCTACGGCACCGAAGATGAAGGAACCGAGCATTGCCCAGAATTTCATGTCGGTGGCAAGCCAGTTGATCGGCGTGCCGTTGAAAAACTTTATGATGCTGTTGAGCATTCCGTACTGCTGGTTGAAGATGTACTGGATCCACATGGTTGCAAGTGCAACGGCGCTGATTACGTTTGGCATGTAGATTGCGGCACGGAAGAACTTCTTGAATCTGATTCCGCTTGTAAGGATTACAGCGAACAGGAGAGCAAGAGCAAGGGTCAGTACGCCGCCGAAAATCCAGATCATCAGCATGTTCTGAATTGAGCGGATGAATGACTGGCTGGCGAATATCTTCGAGTATTTTCCAAGTCCGGCGAATGTCCATTCAGCTATCGGAGCTGTGATGTTCGGCATGTCGAAGAAACTCATCAGGAACGTTCTGACAACAGGGTATGCGTACATGACAAGCAGTGTGATAGCACACGGCAGGATGAAGCCGATGATCATCTGCTTTGTGGCAGCCTTGGGGTCAGCAAGTTCAGGATGCGCTTCACGGAATTTCTCGCATTCAATCATGAGGAACACGGCAGCCGCGGCTGAGAGCAGTCCGAGGATTGCCGTAAGCTGTATATTGAGCGTGCAGACCTGGATGAATGCGGCGAATACTGTGACCATTGCCAGAACAGGGCCTTTCTTCCAGAATGCAAGTGCAGCGAAGATCACTGCGGCAATTGACGGAATGCACAGTATGGAAAAACCTGCGAATACACACTGCAGAATCAGTGCGAGGGCAGGCAGGATGATGGAAAGAACACCAGTTACGATCATGCTTTCTCACCTCCATATGTCGGATGGCTTTCATTGCCGATATGCATGAGAACCGCTCCCGCGACAACAATGGCAAGCGTGATGAAATATAGAATCATGCCTACGACTGTCATGTTTGTGAAACGGAACAGGAAAGTAAGTATTGCACATCCTATCAGGCATCCTTTGAGGCTTGTTCTGGATGGCATCATGCGGCACATGATGGTCAGGAAAACCAGAAAGAGTGCAAGGAGGATGTTTGTAAACTGTACCGGGATAAAGGAAAGTATGAGGCTTAGTACCGAGCCGGCCAGAGCTGTTATGAAGCCTGCAATTCCCATAATCGCCTCCTTTTTTGATTTTGCGGAATCCTCCGCAGTCATGAATTACGAAATTAATGATTACTGCTTAAGAAAACTAAGGGGCGGGGTTTTTCCGCCCGCCCCCTTAAGATCTCAGTTATTGAAATCTCAATAAAGAGCATCCAGTGCAGCAGCGAAAGCTTCGCCTGTTGCAAATCTGCCTTCATAAAGCTGGATGACGACTTCCTTGATCATTGCTGTGAGGTCTGTATTTGCATTGAGACCCATTGTCCAGGAAAGAACACTGTCTGCGCTCATGAGAGTTTCAACAGCACCGTCGAGAGATATGCAGTTGTTTCTCGGATCAGCAGGGATCTGAGGAACGTTGTCAGCTCTCTTCTGGTCGACATCACCGCTTACGAGCATCATGACAAAGTCGAATGCTGCCTGCGGATTCTCTGTATAAGAAGTGATTGCGAGGGAGTTTGCACCGGCATATGAACCAGTTGCACCGTTACCGCCGTCTTCTACAGGAACTGTCGGGTAGTTGAATACGCCCCATTCAATTCCGGCACCTGTGTTGTTGTTGACCTCTGATGTTACATAGTCAGCACATACAACCATTGCAACGTTCTCGAAACCGATCTTGTTCTGGCCTGCAGGATATTCATCCGGAGCGCCTTCAGCGAGGTAACCGCGGTTCACGAAGTCGATGATGTCTTCAGCTGCAGCGATGACACCTGGATTCTGTGACCAGCCGCCGTTGAGCGAGAGAGCTCTTGTGGAATCCTCGTCGACATATCTGTTCAGGTGATAACCGAATGTGAAGTCAGCATATGTGGAGTCGAGAGCCAGAGGCTGGAAACCTGCATCAACGAGCTGCTGACATACAGCAAGGAACTCATCCCATGTCTCCGGTGTTTCTGTGATGCCGGCTGCTTCAAACTTTGCCTTGTCATAGAAGATACCGCCGACGTTCGGCTGCTCTGCCACTGATACGAGCTTTCCGCCTGTTGCATCAGTTGTCATCTTGTTGAAGAGCGGGTAGCTGAAATCAGCATATCCGGCAGCTTCTGCCATCTCTGTCATATCATAGCAGTATGGAGCATACTGGAGATAGATTCTGTCGTAGGCTTCTTCAAAGATGTCAATGTCTTCACCGCCCTGGAGAGATGTGTTGATGATTGTCTTGATATCGCGTCCGCGGAACTCAATGTTGACATGGCAGCCTGTCTCTTCTTCAAACTGAGCTGCTGCATCAATGATTGCCTGGCCCTGAGGCTCAGCTGCGTTCCACATTGACCACATTGTGATCTCGACGCCGTCATAAATCTTTCC
>CASDXQ010000005.1 GCA_949285145.1 uncultured Spirochaetales bacterium
CTGTTTCACTGGCTTCTTTGCCATAACAAAAACTCCTATGCCTTCTTCCTTCCAAGCATAGGAGCTTTTTCAAATGTCCTCAATTTTATTTACAGTCTCTGAAAACACATAGCAGAAACCGTAAAACAGTTGCTGCATAATCCGTGAAATGATCAGGAAACAGAAGCGAACTGGCTTCTGTAAAGCTCGCTGTAAAAGCCGTTCTTCTTCAGCAGTTCCTCATGGTTTCCGGCTTCCACAATGTCCCCGTCTTTCATGACGAGAATGACATCGGCATTGCGTATTGTGGAAAGCCTGTGGGCAACAACAAAGCTTGTACGGCCTTCCATCATCCTATTGAAAGAATCCTGAATCAGACCTTCAGTCCTCGTATCGATATTGCTCGTCGCCTCATCAAGTATGAGAAGATTGGGAAGATCGATCATGCAGCGCGCAATGGCTATGAGCTGCCTTTCACCGCCTGAAAGAAGTCCTTCATCGTCGTCGAGAACCGTGTCGTAACCATTCTCAAGTCTCATTATTATGTTATGGACATGAGCTTTTTTACAGGCTTCAATAACTTCCTCGTCAGAAAAATCACGGCCCATGGTGATATTATCCCTGACCGATGCCGACTTTATGAATGAATCCTGCAGCACGGAACCGAATGACCTGCGAAGACTCGACAGTTTTATATCCTTTATGCTGATGCCGTCAATCAGTATATCCCCCTCATCGATTTCATAATAGCGCATGAGAAGGTTTATTATCGTGCTCTTTCCGGCTCCTGTCGGGCCTACGATCGCCACATGCTGGCCTTTGCCGATCTTCAGTGAAAAATTCCTGATGAGATTCTGTCCCGGTGTATATGAGAAACAGACGTTGCGGAATTCAACACTGAGCGCGCCTTCCGGCAATTCCTCCTTTCCCTCATCAACTATCTCTTTCTCATCAAGAAGCGCAAATACCCTGGAAGCACACACAAGTGCGTTCTGGAGCTCCGTCACGACACCTGTTATCTCATTGAATGGTTTCGTATACTGATTGGCATAGCTCAGCGCACTTACAAGACCGCCCACCGTAAGACGTCCCGCCAGTACAAGAAAACTTCCGCAAAGAGCCGCACATGCGTATACGATGCTGTTCACCGCTCTTGTCGCGGGATTGACCAGAGACGAATAGAATGTCCCTTTAAGTGAACTGTCTGCCCACTGTTCGTTGACACGGTTGAATTTGTCCTGACATGCACTCTGGAGATTGTAGCAGATGACCTCCGGAGTGCTGGTTATGAACTCATCGGTAAGATCTGTCTGCAGACTTCTCATCTGGGCAGTGCTCTTGAAGAAACGGTGGGTACGGCTTGCGATGAATTTTGCGACAAGGAACGAAAGAGGACTGACCAGGATGACGACAAGTGCGATTATGAAGTCAAGAGAGAAAAGGTAATATATTGTGACTATGATCGTAAGGGAAGCCGAGAAGAACTGGCTGAAGCCGAGCAGCAGGCCGTCTGAAAGCTGCTCGACATCATTGATTATCCTCGAGACAATGTCTCCCTGGCGGTTGCTGTCAAGATAGCTGAAAGGAAGCACTTCTATCTTCCTGAATGCATCATTCCTCACATCCCTTGCGATACGGTATGTCATCCTGTTGTTCAGACGCGAGAGAACATACTGGGAGACAAAACATACGATGGCAGTTATGAAAATACGCACGGCATCCGCTGAAAGCGACACGAAGTCAACACTGCCGGGTCCTATGAGGCTGTCTATCGCACGGCCGGCAAGCAGAGGAATATACAGCGATGCGATCACATAGATGAACGCCATCAGGACTGAAAGGAAAAATTCCAGCCTGTAGTTAGAAAGATAGGAAAGACACCGCTTTATAGTCTGTTTATACATCTGCCTTTTCCTCCTTCTCGAACTGAGTGTAATAGATATCCTGATAAATGCTGCTGGTTGCAAGCAGCTCCTCATGTGTGCCCATTGCGCTTATGCAGCCGTTCTCAAGCAGTATGATCTTGTCGGCATTCAGAATCGAAGACGTGCGCTGTGAGATTATGACTTTTGTCAGATCCCGTTTCGCAAGTGCCGCTCTTACGGCAGAATCCGTCATATAGTCAAGTGCGGAGAAGCTGTCATCCAGTATCAGGATACGTCCTCCATGCACAAGTGAACGTGCAATTGACAGACGCTGTCTCTGTCCGCCTGAGAAATTGCGGCCTCCGGCTTCCACCGGGCTGTCAAGCCCTTTCTGCATGACAAAGTCATATGCAGAGGCATCCTTAAGCGCCGCCAAGATATCCTCTTCGCCGGCATCAGGGTCTGCAAGCAGCATATTCTCCCTTATCGTACCTTTGAACAGCCTGGCTTTCTGAAGAGCGAGTGTCACATTGCTGTGGAGGAAAGGCAGGCTGTAGTCCCTGACATTACGGCCGAAAATATCAACTTCACCGCTTTTCACATTATACAGACGGGCGATCAGGGCTGCCAGCGTCGACTTGCCGCTTCCGGTTGCGCCGATGATTCCCAGCGTCTGCCCCTTCCTGAGTGAGAACGATATATCCGTAAGGACATTCTCGCTTGAATCATTATAGGAGAACGAGACGTTCCTGAATTCTATTGCCGTGTCACAGGAATCATCTATTTCATTCACACTGCCGCCAGCCATGCTGGAGGTGCTGTCGAATACAGCCTCTACTCTTCTGGCACTGGCCAGAGCTTTTGTTATGGTCTGTATAAGGGATGCAAGCTTTATGAGCTCGACAAGTATCTGGCTCATGTAATTGAAAAGAGCGACGACACTTCCCTGCGAAAGCGTTCCGGTATCAACCCTGAGTCCGCCGTAGTAAATGATCGCTATGATGGCGGTATTGACCACAAAGGATGTCATGGGATTCGTCAGCACCGATATCTTACCTGCCCTGAGCTGGGATGAGAGCAGTTTCCCGTTTGATTCCCTGAATGAAGAAACTTCCTCATCCTGGAGGCTGAAAGCTCTTATGACTCTGGCTCCTTTATAATTCTCCCTGCTCCGGGCAAGAAGTCCGTCACTGTGTGACTGAACCGTTCTGAAACGCGGGACACTTATTCTCAGAAGGACATAAACGATCAGGGAAAGAAGCGGTATTGCAACAGCGAAGATCAGCGCTGCTTTCACATCCACCGTGAATGCCATCAGCGCCGCACCGAAAACCACAAACGGAGAGCGCAGCAGAAGCCGCAGCGTCATGTTCACGCCTGACTGCACCTGATTCATGTCACCCGTCATTCTGTTGATAAGGGTTGCAAGTCCCGTCCTGTCACAGTCGGCAAGTGAGAATGTCTGTATATGGGCAAAAAGCGCTTTCTTGGCATCTCGTGCGTGGGCAAAAAGCGCTTTCTTGGCATCTCGTGCGAAACAGGCCGCAGCCTTTGCCGAGAAATACTGGGCCGTGAATGACACTATAAGTCCGGCAGCGGCAAGGGCAAAGAGAATGAGAACCATCTGCATGATAAGCCCCCTGTCGCCCTGCGGGATTGCATCATCAACGATCGAAGCCACGACAAGCGGTACGAAAAGCTCGAGCAGAGCCTCAAAAAGTTTAAAAAGGGGTGCAAGAATGCACTCCCTTGTATATTTTCTGAGAAAAGAAGCTAAAGTCCCCACCTTGCACTCCTCTGGATCTCAATAGCGAGAAAGTATATTCACAAGCTTTTCCTTTGAACATGCCTTGAGGAAACCTGCAAGTTTCGGACCTTTCTCCTTTCCGATGAGAACTCTGTAGACGAGGCGGAAGAAATCGGCATTCTCAATACCGTTGTCCGCACATGCTTTGTAGATATAAGCGGAGAAATCCTTCTCGCTCAGCTCATCCAGATACTGTTCTATATAAGAAGACAGATCCCTGAGAGCCTTTCTCTCATCATCACTGACGCTGACCGGCTCGCTGTTCTCGCCGGAAAGAGAGAAACGGAAATCTTCCGGTGCGAAATTCGTGATCCATGCCCAGGCACAGCGGCAGCGGACCTGGAGTCTTTCCCGCTGTCCGGGTGTAAGACCGTCCAGACTGTCCAGTACTGCATCGATGTTGCCGGAATGGATCTGCAGCAGATTGCAAAGATGCCTGAAAGGAATCTGGTATCCGGGTTCGGATGGCACACCGTCCACCTGCGAAAGCTCGTAGATTCTCTTCTCCTTCTCCTTTCTCTTCTCATTGACAGGAAGAAGACCGAAATAGATTCTCTCGCAGTTGTCATAATCCTCATATATCTTCAGTACATCAAGGTCAAAAGAAATTGCAAATTCTGTATTCGGCCTTGTGGACACGAAAAGATAGCGGCAGATCTCCGGAGTATAGACCTCAAGAACATCATAAAGTGAAATGACCTCACCGGATGATGACGAAATCTTACCTCCGCGTCCCTTGATTGAGATGAAGTCATACTGGAATGAAACCGGTGCCTCACCGCCGAAGAATCTCACAACTTTTTTTGAGGTGTCGAAAGAACCTCCTTCAGAGTGATGGTCCTTTCCTGCAGGTTCGAAGTCAACACCTTCCCTTGCCCATCTCATCGGCCAGTCGATGCGCCAGGGAAGCTTGGCATATGGCGTTGTCCTGAGGTCGATCGTCTCTTCCTGACCTGTTGAATCATCACGGTATGTGAGACCGTATTCACCGTCCCATGCAAGTATTGTGGTCGTATCCCTGTCGGTGAATGAGGAGAAGACGGAGACCGGCCACCAGTCTTCGCCCAGAGGCTGGGTGCGGTACTCATTCAGGACGGCCTTTATCTCTTCCTTATGTTCAAGAGCCGTCTTTATTCCTTCGGCATACATGCTGCTTCTGTATCTCTCAGCCTGATAAAGATACTCCGGCCTGACACCTACAGACGGCAGGATTCTCTCAACATCAATCTCATTCTTTCTTGCATAGTTCTCCGCCTGACCGGTAGTATCAGGGACAAGCGTGATCGGCTTCCTGAGATATGTCTCGAGAAGCTCAGGCTGAGGCATGTTCTTGGGTACTTTCCTGAACACATCATAATCATCCCAGCTGTAGATGAAACGCACGTTCTTTCCCTTGGCGCGCAATGCCCTTACAACAAGTTCGACAGAGATGATTTCCCTGAAATTCCCGATATGTACAGTACCTGAGGGTGTTATTCCGCTGGCGCAGGTGTAAAGCTCCTTGTCACCCTTCTCACGAATAATCTTATCGGCGTATATATCCGCCCAATGTGTCTGATTTTCACTCATGCCCTGGATTATGTCAGAACACACAAGTTTCTTCAACCTGAGAGAACATTTCAGCCAAGCCGGAACTCATGACGGAAAGGAATCCTGTTCTCCTTCTCAAAGCGTCTAACCAGTTCCTGTGTATAAGGTATGCCGTTCTTCTCGGCCTCATTCATCGCCTGATAGGCGAAGTATGAATCCGTATAGTTTCTCTCACCCTCCCTTATCACCGCGAAATCCCTTTCAAACTGTGCTTCAAGGAAATCCTTCCTGCCAAGCGCGCAGGCCGCCGGCATCATGGTGATCGAAAGTCTTTCATCAGATCTCACATCTTCATCAAGGGAAAAATAATACTCCCACGCTTCCCCATACATCTTCCTGTCAATGAGAAGAGATGCGTATTCTTCCGCCATTTCCCGGCAAGAATCAAGACTGACTGCTTTCTTCATGAGGGAAACAGCTTCATCATCCATCCCCTGCATTTTCCTCATGATGGCAAGACAGCGGTATGCAAACGCATTCTCCTTCAGGGAAAGTGATGTCCTGAAATACGTTTCGGCTTCATCATCCTTCTCAGCTTCAAGCGCCATCACGCCCAGAATATTGAATGTGCTGAAATTCTTACCATCCAGCTTCTCAATATATGGTTTCCACCTTTCATCCGTCATATAGCTTGAGGGAATGTCATCAGGCGGAGGAGTCCTGCCCTCCAGCACACCGAGCCAGACTCTTTCTTCATCTTTTATGGAATCAGGTGGGAAATAAAAACCGTCCGGAGTAATGGAGCTGTCCCTCACTGCTTCAAGAGCACCATATCCGCTTCCGTACTGCAGAAAATCCCCGGGAACGAGTGAAGAAGAAGCAGCATAGCGCTGTTTTCTCTCAGAAAGCTCAGCCTGTGGTACAAGAGATTCTATTTTCTCGTAAATTCCATTCTTTCCGGAATCATAGTCTCCGTGCGTAAAATCGGAAGAGCCGGTGAAAAGTCCGAAACACTGAATGAAATCACGCATGGAATGCGCAGCTATGTCTTCTCCATGTACCTGTGTCGGAGAAAACCCGGCCTGAAGCTCGACATAATCTCCCTTTCCTTCCTCACAAAGGTAATCACGCCAGTGCCGACCTCCTGGCTCACCACCCCAGCAGAACATCTTATGGTAGCGCAGGGATTCATCACAACGGTCGAAAAACACCCTTCCGCCACAGTACGCAGCCGCTTCCCATGAAGCGTCCGCTCTTGCGGGATTCTGAAAGAAATATTCATTGGAATAATCCGTGAAATTCTCAGGATAAGTGTAATCGACCCCTTCTTTTATTCCGAGATATGGAAGTCTGCCGTGTGCCATCACACGTACGGCATCCTCACTCATGAGCGACCTTGAGTCGATGAATATCACATCATTTGTTCCTGAATATATGCGCATACCCTTTTCTTCCGGAACTGCAATATTTGTCCAGTAATAGAACGGCTGTTTCTCATCACGCGGGTTGACAAAACGGCCATAGGCAAAAAGAAATCTGTCATCCCTGCCCAGATGGAAATCAATGGACCAGTACAGACCTTTCTGTCTCTCATACTCAAAGGTACGGAGGAACTCCTCTCCATTCTCATCCTTCATCCTGGAAACAAAAAGAGGTTCACATGTAGCGAACGAATGTCCGAGCTGTCCGAAATTCCATTCAATGCCGCCGCTGAACCAGGCACGCCTTATAGCAAGATTGCCGAACTGCAGCACAGGATTTGAAAAAAGAATCTCCCCGCTTCCGTCTTTCTGGATAAGGCTTGCAAGCCTCATCCCGTACTGGGGATAGAACTCTGCACGCACATGATCATTTTCCATCACAATGGTTCTGACTTCGATTTCACTCCTCTCGCGGGAATACAGGTCCTGCCATTTATAAGGGAGAAATCTGTCCCCGGTCTCATATCCGTATCCCTTCTTCTCTTCCTCCGGCAGGAATGAATCATCAAGAATCCTTTCATGAGGGCGGCTTCTGAATTTCGCAAGTCTGTTGAGACCGAGGTATGCATTACCCATTATTTTCTTAACTTCGACACTGATCATGGCAAATGCCAATATTCAACCAAACACAGATATTTGTCAACAGAAATCAGAAACATAGAATTTGTTTTACTGTATAAAATTATCATAACATATAAAAGCCATAATGAAGGCTTTTTCCAAATGTCATGCATCAGCACGGCGGCATCTCAATGTTCTCAGTAAAGCAGGCTATTGATTCATTTGGCAGAAGGCTTCACCTCATTTTCCCCTTTCGGGAAGACAATGCAGCTCTGTCTGTGACAGCAGGCGGAAGCCTTCTGCATGAAGCGACAGCTTTCTGAACCCGTAATTCAGCGATCTCAGCTTGAGATATGTAAAAATGATGTTCCCTTTATCAAACTGGCTTTTATGGCAGGAAAGAGCGTTCATCTGCACTCTGAAATATTTTCCCGTCCTGACAAATACATCTGGTTTCGCACTCATGTAAAATGCCACAGCCTTGACCGGGGACGGAGAAAGACCCATTTCATTCATTATTCCTCCGTATGGAGCAAAGCAGGCAATGTTTCCCGCAGCGCGCCCGACATTCAGATGATCTTTATGGAACTCGCTGGTCACACAGGGATCAGGAGCGAATATGATGTCAGGACGGAAGGCCGAGACCTCAGCGGCCATTGCCCTGTAAAGTTCATCAGTATCATAGAACCCTCCGTCGGAGAATGAAAGGAACACAACATCATTCACACCGAGAAGACGGGCACTCTCAAGTGCCTCGGCCTTTCTTATTCCGGCAAGCTTTTCAGGTTCTGTGGTCTCAGAACCGAAACGCCCGTCCGTGACAACAGTGAAACGGACCTTCTTTCCCATTGCCGCAAGCTTCGCGGCAGTTGCTCCCGCCCCTATTTCAATGTCGTCAGGATGCGGGCCGAAGAACAGGAAACGGTCAGCTTCCTCTATCTTCAGTTTTGGCAGTGCAAAATGAAGAACAGCTTTCACAAGATTCATCTGTTTCTCTCCTCCAGAGACCTGCAGATCCTGTCATAGGCCTTTTCATCAAGCCTGTACTTTTTCAGATACACGAATGAAGAGAGCACCAGCAGGATCACAGGGATGATGCACATCGCACAAAGCATTGCCGTGCTGCGGCCTTCCCCTGCACTCTGCAGTACAGCTTCGATTGATGAAAGCTTATCAGCTTCGCTTATGATTCCCCTTGCCGCCAGATTCTCATAATCAGAGATGCTGTTGGTGTAATCAATCACACCGAAAATAATGTAGCTTGCACTTGCAATGACAACGGTAAGCGCGGATGCAAGTTTTGTGACAAACGGTCTGAGGGAAGCTATTATTGCCTCGTCTCTCGTTCCGTTGCGGTATTCATTGTACTCAACAGTGTTAAGTATCGAGATCATTGCAATCAGATACAGTCCGTACTGGCCGAAATTGGCAAGCACGTAGCCGCCTGTGAGGAAAGAGAACTTCAGCATGGAGGAAGAAGGAAGGACAAGACCGCAGACAAGGGTGACAACATACCCCGCAAATGCCGTGACACTCAGTATTTCCGCCAGTCTTTTCCGCCCGGCCTTCCGGCTCAGGAGAGGATAGAAGATCATGAGGAAAGCTGTCGGCAGCATGCCGATGGTGGTGTAAAGGGAGAACAGCCCTCCGCTGTAGCCGAATTCGAAATATATGTATGTCGCACCGAGTCCGGAAAGCGCTATACCATTTCCAACCTGCTGCAGCAGGAGGAAGATACAGCACCACACCAGCTGGTCATTGTTTCTGATCGTCGAGAATATTTTCCTGAAACTCACCGGAGGAGCTGTCTTTTCAAGATCCCTCCTGTCCTCCTTTGCCCCGGCAATTGTGAAAAGAAGGAAGAGAGGCGCAATGATTGCAATGATCAGGGCAATGCGGCCGTATGCTGTTTTCGCAGAACCTCCGATGGCGAAAGATCCGGTTGTCAGCATCGGAATGAGTATATTTGCAAGCGTCCCACCGATTCCTGCAATGAGGGTTGTCCGGCTTGTAAGACGGTTCCTCATCCCGGCATCCCTGCTCAGGGCGGGAATCATGCCCCAGTATGAGATGTCATGCATCGTGTAGGCAATGCTGTATGAGAAATATATTACACCGAAGAAAATGACAAAAGCCCAGCCTTCAAGCGGCACATTGAACATAAGAAAGATTACGAGAGATGTCAGCAGTATCCCGCTCAACAGATACGGCTTGAACTTTCCCCATCTCGTTCTCGTCTTCTCTATGATGTTGCCCATGACAGGATCATTAAGTGCATCAAAGACCCTTGCTCCTATCATTATGGCGGTCACTGCCGCAAGCTGCGAGGCATTCAGATTCTGCGTGAAAAGAATGAATGTGAGAAGGAAATTCGTTACAAGAGCATAAACCATGTCCCTGCCGAATGTTCCAAGCGGAAAGAATAGAATGTTTCTTCTGTCTTCAGTCATTCTTTTATTCTAGCATCCGGCCGGGCTTTGCGGTATTGCTAATTTTTAAAACTGTGAACGGGAGCCGGGATTCTTCCTCCGCGCTTCACGAAATCATCGCAGGAATAGCTGCTGACCTTCATCACGGGGGCCGTTCCAAGAAGCCCGCCGAACTCAGCAGACTCACCCACACTCTTTCCGATGACAGGAATCACTCGTACGGCGGTTGTCTTCTGATTGATCATTCCGATCGCCATCTCATCGGCGATTATTCCTGAAATCGTGGTTGCCTTCGTGTCCCCGGGGATTGCGATCATGTCAAGACCGACAGAACAGACACATGTCATGGCCTCAAGCTTTTCTATCGTCAGCGCACCGCACTTTGCCGCCTCGATCATCGCATGATCCTCACTGACCGGAATGAAAGCACCGGAGAGACCTCCTACATAGCTTGATGCCATTATTCCGCCTTTCTTCACCTGGTCATTCAGCAGAGCTATTGCTGCAGTGGTTCCTGGAGCACCTGCCTTTTCCAGTCCCATTACCTCGAGAATCTCTGCAATTGAATCTCCGACAGCAGGAGTCGGAGCAAGTGAAAGATCGACAATGCCGAACGGGATGTTCATCCTGCGGCTTGCCTCCTGTGCGACAAGCTGTCCCAGTCTCGTGATCTTGAAAGCCGTCTTCTTTATCTTCTCGCACAGTGCACCGAAGTCCTGTCCCCTGACCGTCTCAAGAGCGCTTTTGATGACACCGGGGCCGGAAACACCGACATTGATGACATTGTCCGTTTCCGTGACACCATGGAAGGCTCCGGCCATGAACGGGTTGTCATCAGGAGCATTGCAGAACACCACAAGCTTCGCACAGCCGATGGAATCCCTGTCAGCGGTAAGCTCGGCGGTTTTTCTTATGATCCGTCCCATGAGAAGAACTGCATCCATGTTTATACCAGTCTTCGTGGATCCCAGATTAACAGATGCACATATATTGTCAGTACAGCTGAGTGCTTCAGGGATTGACTTTATGAGCAGCTCCTCGGCCTTTGTCATGCCTTTCGCAGGAAGCGCGGAATAACCTCCGAGGAAATTGACTCCCACTTTCTTCGCAGCCCGGTCAAGGGTCTTTGCAATCTGGACGAAATCGCTGACGGATCTGCAGGCAGCTGCACCGATGATTGAAACCGGAGTAACACTTATGCGCTTGTTCACAATCGGAAGCGCATATTCCCTCTCGATCCGGTTTCCCGTCTTCACAAGATCCCTTGCAACCGTGGTGATCTTCTCATAAATATTGTCGCACAGTTTCTCAAGATTATCCGAAATGCAGTCTATGAGTGAAATACCGAGAGTGATTGTCCTCACATCAAGGTTTTCCTTTTCGATCATCGCATTGGTTTCTATGACTTCATTGATGTTTATCACGGCTAGATCCTCTGCATCTGATTGAATATGTCTTCTCTCTGGAGCTTTATAATACAGTCCATGGAACGTCCCAGCTCCTCAAGGCCTTCAGACAGAGGAAGGAACTCGACGGATGCATTGTTGGTATCAGTGATCATCATCATATTGAAGAACCCGTCAACGATTGTCTGGCTTATATCCAGTATGTTTACATTATTCTCAGCCAGGTAAGTGCAGACCCTGGCAATGATGCCGACGCGGTCCTTTCCGACAACAGTAATAATAGATTTCTGCATATGCTAACCTCACTGTGAGTTTGCTTCATTACGGGGAAAAAGACAATCCTTCCCATTCACTATGCACATTTCATGATGCATTTATGTATTTTGTGTGAACAGAGGCTGACTGCCGGCATCTTCACACAATCTTCATTTGAATTTTGTCATGATGAGAGTTATCACTGGCTGTGAGAAAGGAGAAAAAGACATATGAAAACAAGAAAATTCATTTCAGTCTTATTGATCATGATACTCTGTGCAGGACTCACCTTCGCTTCAGGTGCACAGAGTCTTTACAGCGACTTTGAGACTGCCGTCCAGAACGGTGATGTGCCAGGGGCAATTGAAGCATACAGCAGTCTGAAAGATCAGATCGCAAAAGAAAAGGAAAACATACAGAAATCCATAGAAAAGGCTTTCGATAAACACGACAGGGAGCTTTACCGCAATGCGATGAACGATCTGAGAGGCCTCAGCTCATACTCGATCAGCAGGCAGGATACTGATGCCCTGCTCACTGCAATCGTGAATTCAGACAGCAGCGAGGCCGGACAATGGGCCGCATGGCTTTATGAGAATTCCTCATACTACCATCCGGTGCTCACCTTCTCTACAGATATCTCGGGTGACGGCTATGCCCAGAGCTACAGGAGAAGCATCTCCGTCGCACCGGGCAGTGATGTGACACTTCCTGACAGCTCCTCATTTGCGACCAACACAACTGCAAGCGGCGTGCTCACAGGATGGGGTCTCACCCCGGATGAGGTGCTCTACGAACCCGGAGAGACAATAAAAATGCCTTATACCGATCAGACTTTGTATGCCGTATACAAGGCTCAGGTTGTCTTCAGTGATGAATACAGCGGCAACAATACCGTCTTTGACGATGTGAAGGCCGGCGATGTTATTGAAGTTCCAGTCCTCCGGGATCAGCCGGATGCGATCTTTGAAGGCTGGTATGACAGAACAAGCGGACAGTATCTGAGTCCGGACGAAAACGAGTACACGGTGCGCGGCATGGGAGCTTCGTTCCAGGCTCTTTACATAAAAGCGGAGGCGACAAGCATCTCAACCGGACACTACGATGTATCAAAGCTTCCCAGTGCGACACAGATTCCTCTCAGCTTCGCAATTGAGAACACCGGCTCCGAGGATCTGAGGGGCGTCGACATCAGCGTATCCTCGGAAAGCGGATACGTGACACTCATGAACACGAATGCATATATAAGGAACATGGTGGCCGGAAAGAGCTACAACCTGACCGGAGTGAAGGCCGTGATCTCATCTTCCTGCCCGTCCGGCACAGACATACCGGTGAGTGTCACGATGACTGACAGCGAAGGAAACACATTCACAAGCACATTCAACCTGACCTCCAAGTGAAGAACAAGGAAGGATGTACTGATCATCAGTCCCGGCTGCCGCGTCACAACAGGTGGTGCGGCAGTCTTTTTCATCACAAGAAGGCCGCTGCGATAAGGCAGGGCGGTATGACACATAAAGCGCTGAGCACGCTGCCTGCGTAAAGCCGCATGCCGTAGTCTTCCCTTTTTCTTATGGCAAGGGAGAAAAGAGCGCACTTTGCAAAAAAGAAAATGGCAAAGGAAAGCCAGGAACCGTAGAAAATGGAAGATGCATACAGCAGCCTTTCGATGATTCCGATCACAGAACCTCTGTAGCCGGTGTTCTCATCCTGCCCTTCTTCGATGAGAAAGAGGAGTTTCCTTATGATCACGTTTGACGGACGCATGATCAGGACAAGGGTGAATGCAAAGGAGAGAACCTGATTGTAATCAAGGGCAAACCTGTCAAGAAAGAAACGCACCTGCCTCCATGGTTCGAAGCTTCCCCACCTGACGGAGTGAAGAAATGCCAGTGCGGCGAAGGCTGCAACCTTCAGAACCTCGAATATGACAAAAACAGTATCCCTCACCTTTTCATTCCCGCTTCTGCCGGCAGTGAAGAAATAAATCACGGAAAGCAGAACATGAAAGATAAGTATGCTGAGCGCATAGAGATAGTTGTTGCCGTCCAGCACCGGAGAGAAGGCCAGGGCAAGGGCTATGGTGTAGATCAGAAACTCAATGATCAGGCGCCATGGCTTCCTGCCTTGTCCGAATGATGAAAAATAGTAAAAAGCGAACGCATGTGCGCACATAAAAAGCATAAATGCCTGTCTCATATCCATGTGCATGATGATAGCCTTTCCTTCCGGATTAAGAAAGAACCCCCTCAAGCCGGCAATCCATGTTAGAATATTTCATGTTTTACACAGTTTTCACATCCGAAACGTTTTTCATTATGTGAAAAACTTTGCTAAGATGTTAAAAAAAGGAGGACAGATTATGAGAATCGGTATTTTAACAGCAGGCGGCGACTGCCCGGGTCTTAACGCAGTCATCAGAGGTTTCGCGAAATATGTTTACAATCAGATCCCGGATGCGGAGATAATAGGTGTCTCGGATGGTTACCGCGGACTCATCAACGGAGAGTTCAAGAACCTGAAGGAATCCGACTTCTCCGGTATCCTCAACATCGGTGGAACAATCCTGGGAACATCCCGCCAGCCTTTCAAGGAAATGACAAAGGAAGAACAGAACGGCAGCACGCGTCTTGAACAGATGGTGAAGAACTACAAAAAAGCAAAACTTGATCTTGTCGTCACGCTGGGAGGAGCCGGAACTCATAAGACGGCAGCCCTCCTCTCTGAAGCCGGATGCAACGTCATCGGACTGCCCAAGACCATTGACAACGACATCTGGGGAACGGACATCACCTTCGGTTTCCATTCCGCAGTCGACATAGACACAGAGTGCATCGACCGCCTTCACACCACAGCTGCAAGCCATGGCAGGACAATGGTAGTCGAGATCATGGGAAACAAGGTCGGCTGGCTCACCCTGTACTCTGGTATCGCAGGAGGTGCGGACATCATTCTCATTCCGGAAATTCCGTTCGACCCGGATGAAGTGTGCAAGACCGTTGCAAAGCGCTACAAGAGCGGAAAGGACTTCACTATCATCGCCATCGCGGAAGGTGCAATGACAAAAGCGGAAGCTGAAATGAAGAAAGCAGACAGACTAGCCGCAAGGGGAAACGATACAACCGCGACCAATTCAATTGCCCGCTATATCCAGGAACAGGTAGGAGTCGAGACAAGGACAGTTGTCATCGGACACCTACAGAGAGGCGGCAGCCCCTCCCCGTATGACCGTCTCATCTCCACTGAGCTTGGCAGCTTTGCCGGAAAGCTCGTTCAGGAAGGAAACTTCGGAACCACGGTTGCCGTGCAGAACAATGCCATCACCTATAACTGGCTCAGTGATGTTGCGGGAAAGACGAAATACGTGAGCGAAGACAATCAGATGGTCAATGTCGCCCGTTCAATCGGAATCTCGTTCGGAGACGGCAGAAAATTCAAGGGAATAAAATGAGAAAATACGCAATTATAGACTTTTCAGCTTCCTCCCTGTCTCTTCTGATCGCAAAAATCGAGGGACAGAGAATGGAAGGACTTCTGCACACCAGAATGCCCCTCAGCTTCTCATCCTCGATTTTCGAAGGAAGAGTATTGAGCGAAGTGGAAAAACTTGAGGTGATCGAATCGGCGGAAAGCATGATTGAACTATGCCGGCAGAATGATGTCGACAGAGTTTATGCAATCGCATCTTCCACCCTGTCGTCGATCAGTGAGGCTGATGATCTCATCAGCACGGTCTCTATCAGACTTTCGCTTCACATCCAGAAGCTCGACATTGCGGAGGAAGGAGAAGCCAGACTGATTGCGAATGAACGTTACAGCATACTGCCGCGCGCCGTACTGGTGGATTTCGGATCCCTCTCCACAAAGCTTTACAGCTTCTCCAACTACCTGTGCACGATACCTGCAGGCCCGCTCGGTCTGTACAAGGAGCTGGTGTCCCAGGTCGTTCCCAGTGTCAGGGAAGCTTCAAACATAAAAGAGAAGATCAGAACGGTTCTGGATGAGGCGAACCTGCCCGGAGAAGGATATTTCGACAATGCAGTTCTGGCAGGCGTGTACAGCTGGTCTGTCTACCAGCTGTACGCTGATTATTTCAAGCTCTCCCATCAGCACGGCGAGAAAATAATGCAGTATAAAAAACTCAAGAAGCTGTGCAGGTATCTCATAAAACAGGATAACAGCCGTTCCCTGATGATACTCAGGAATGCTCCGGAAGTAATGACACAGGTAGTTCCCGCTGCCATTCTGGCAAAGGAACTGCTGAAAAGATTCGGTGTTTCAAGCATCATAATCTCAGATCTCGGGGTGAAAGAAGGAATATTGAAACAGATTGTCTGCGCAAACCGCAGTGCCGAGGGACTTGAGCTGAAGGATTAATGGTATGTCAAAAGAACTTGATGTAATGAGTAAATGCATAAAAGGGGCATATGGAAACAGGGAAATCAGCTGGCTTGCCTTCAATAAAAGAGTGCTTGATCAGGCAATGGACCTGACCAATCCGCTGCTTGAGAGATGCAAATTCCTTTCAATCTTCATTTCCAATCTGGATGAATTCATCCAGGTCAGGCTTGGCACCCTGATCAACCAGGATGAAAAAGATCCGGGAGCAAGAGAGAACAAGACCGAAATGACGGCAAAGGAACAGATTGATGCGATACTTCATTGCCTTCCATCTCTCTATAAAGCCAGCAACGAGACATACCGTTTCCTTAAAAACGAACTGTATGACAAAGGCATAAGCATAATAAAGGGAAAAGACCTGTCCGAACGCCAGCTCAGCGTTGCAAAGGAAGCGTTCCACAGCCAGATCCTGCCCAGAACCAATCCGATGGTTCTGGACTCGAAACATCCGCTCTACCGCTTTGAGAATTTCAGGATTTACCTTGTCGTTTCGCTTGAGAGGAAGGGAAGAGAAATGACAGGAGTGGCATCTCTGCACACCACAACACCGCGTCTCATAAAACTTTCAGGCGGAAAGAAAATCCATCTCATGCGCAGCGAGGAAATGCTCCTCAGCTTCGCAGACAGCGTCTTCCCCGGTTTCACAGTGAAGGACAAAGCCCTCATCCGTGTCACACGCAATGCAGACTTCGATGCAAGTGCTGAAGATGCCGATGATGAATACGGATTTGATTTCTCACGCCTAATCCAGACAAAGGTTGAAGGCAGAACCAGCAATGATGTGATCCGCCTTGAGACCACTGTCATTTCCGACAGTCTCAAAGGTTTTCTTCTCAAGACGCTGAGCATAAAGAAAAACAGCTGTTTCCTCATTCAGGGATGTTTTGACTACAAGTTCATGTTCCGCATCGGGGATTACTTTGATTACGAGACTCTCTCATCCCTCCGCTATCCGGCATACAAGCCGGTGGTGCCCCGCTATCTGTCCCTCTCAGAAGATCTGATCAGTGAAGTGAGGAAGAAGGACATATTCCTCGCCTATCCTTATCAGAGCATTGATGTACTTCTCCGCCTGCTTGAACAGGCGGCATGCGACAGGAGGGTCACTTCGATAAAAATCACCATCTACCGCCTTGCCAGCAGATCAAAAATCATTGAAGCACTTCTCAAGGCGGCGGAAAACGGCAAGGAAGTTGTCGCCATCATGGAGCTGTGCGCACGCTTTGATGAGGAGAACAATCTTTACAATGCAGACTTGCTGCGTGATGCAGGATGCACTGTCTTCTATGGAATAGAAAACTACAAGGTCCATTCCAAGATCATATCCATAACAATGGAAGATGAAGATGGAATAAGCTACATAACCCATATTGGAACAGGAAACTACAACGAGTCGACGGCAAAGCAGTACACTGACCTGAATATCATAACGGCAAACCGGGAGATCGGAGAAGACGGTGCTTCTTTCTTCAGGAATCTTGCCGTTCTCAATGTCGAGTACGATTACACCAGGCTTCTTGTCGCGCCGTATTCTCTCAAGGCCGGTCTCCTGGCTGAAATGGACAGGGAAATCGCAAAAGGCGGCAATGGTGTGATACGTGCAAAGTTCAACTCCCTCACCGACAGGGACTGCATTGAAAAGCTCATTGAGGCAAGCCGTGCCGGCTGTCAGGTGTCTCTTGTCGTAAGGGGTATCTGCTGTCTGGTTCCGGGGGTGAAGGATCTTACCGAGAATATTACCGTGATAAGCATAGTGGGACGTTTCCTTGAGCACTCGAGAATCTATTCATTCGGCTGTGAAGGCGAAGAGAGAGTGTACATCGCAAGTGCCGACATGATGACAAGGAATCTTGAGAAGAGAGTCGAAATCGCCACCCCCGTTCTCGATTCCGATGTGAAGAAAAAAGTACTTCATATCCTCTCCCTCGTGGAAAACGACAATGTGAAAGCCCGCCGTATGGACAGCACTGGCCGCTATGCCAAGATACAGAACCTCTCATCCCCGATCAACAGTCAGGAAGAATGTCTGAGGGAAGCTCTGAATCTCTAGAAAAAAGAAGTCACTGAAAAAGAAACAAGGCATTCCGTCCAGTCTGGCAGACGGGATGCCTTGTTTTGAAATAAACCTGTTATAGAACTTTTTCCACTTTCAGGGTGACCGCGTTACGCCCGCTGCCGTAACGCGGTTCTATGTATGCATATGTCAGCTCGAGCTCCGGATCGTTTTCAGATGAGAAATCGAATGATGGCTTTCCTTTGTGAATGTTCTGTCCTGAACAGCCTTTTTCACTGAAAGCAACAACTCTTATACTGCTGACAGCATCAAAGCTGTCTGCAGATATCTTCAGGCCTTTAAGATCTTCTTTACTGCCTTCAAATATTACAGGAATGAAACGGAGGGAATCAGGATCAAACTGTATTGTTTTGCTTTTTTCTTCTGAAACATCGAAAGTCACAAACGAGTCTTCAATTTCTGCAGCTTCTTTTTCACTTAGTTCTCTCCATGAAATGCTTCCGATATCATCCTTTCTGCAAAGTCCCTGAGGAGATGAAAGATAATAGTTGAACCAGAATTCGGGCTGTCCTCCTTTCACATATATTTCAAGATCACCGTTCTCATTGTATCCAAGAGGAAAGAAATAACGGACATCATAAGAACCTTTACCGTCAACGGTTGTTCCCAATATCTCATGAAGCTGATACATAAAACCTTCAGGGATACCGTCGTCATTCAGTTCTATTGTTATTATCGCAGCCTTGTCGCTTTGTGGAACAATGTAGTAAGCCGGAGAATTAAGCTCAGCAGGCACATCTGCCTTCAGCTCCAGAGGTGTTTTCAGCATCACCTCATATCGCAGATTATCATCCTGTGTACCGGCGACATCCAGATCTTCAAGACGCCTGTGCAGAGAAAAGTAGATTTTTACCGCATCAAGAGAAGAACAGGCATCTATGTCATTTGTATTCACGCCGTATCCTGAATTGTCAAAAACCTGGGTGACGCTCAGGCCGCCGCCATCTCCAGTACGCAGAACTTCAGCGATCAATCGGTCAGGATCTTCTATTCCATATTTTTCATTATTCTCAAGGTCAATATAGAAATATGACTGATATACAGGGCGTCCTTCTTCATCATAATACAGAATCTCACTGTCTTTCGGGACGAATACAAGATCCTCAGGAGAAGTGAATTTCTCCTGAGGCAGCTCATAAACAAGTGCATCCGAGGCATTGAAGTCAGAAAGAGAGAAAACCGCCTCCCCTTTTTCATCAGGTATGATCAGATAAGTCCCGTTCCCGATATTTCTGAGCGAAGACGATACGTATCTCTTAGCAGATTTCTGCAGAGATCCTGAAAAAGAAACAGCGTACATCTTCTCCGCTTCAAGAGATGACAGAAAAACAACATCAGATGTTATCTCCTGCACACCTTCTTCAAGCTGACCTGACGTAATTTCAACACTCCCTTCTGGCAGTACAGTTTCCTCACTTTCATCAGGAAACGTGCCGGTAGTACCGTCACAGGAAACCAGCATGAACACAATAAGCAGAACTGCAAATATATTTTTCATGAATATCACCCTTCCCTTTTGTCATTATATGCCCAGAATAATGTATTTTTTTTCCTGTATACTTTTATGCATTTTATTCCGTATTTTGCGGCACGAGTGCAGGGAATTGAAAACACTACATACCAAGACAACCTTTTCAGCCCCATATACCAGAAACTCGATTTCGGTTAAAAGCACTCATTTCAGAAAGCAGCTCCAGCCTGTGAATTTTCCAAAAAAGAAGTCTATAAAACAGCAAAGGCATCCTGCCAGTACCCAAAGCAGAATGCCTTTTGTTTCAAATCATAGCTCTCACTCTTCAAGCTCACCGGCAAGCTTTATCTTCCATATCTCTCTCAATGCATCAGTGTATGTAAGAACCCTCAGAGTCTCACTCCATGGCATATGAGGATCTTCAATCTTTCCCTCTGCTATGCAGTTTGCGGCAGAAAGCAGCTCATACTCATAGCCGTTTACCTCATGGGTGATCTCGATTGTCTCAAGCAGAACGGGATTCCTGTCACCGGAGAAAACTTCAATCTTCTCAGGATTGTTGACATTCGTCACCTCAATATGCCCGTCAGTGCCGTATATGATACCTTTTCTGTCGGTCACGCAGCAGGACTCTGAGTATACACTCGCCTGGGCACCGTTTTTGAATGTGATGTTGATGAAGCTCCTCTCATCAACGCCCTTCTCTGTTTTCACGCAGGTTCCGGTGAGTGTGGAAACAGGAGTACCCTCCATTGCCATGAGTGTGAAATTGAGAGGATACACACCGACATCAAGCAAAGCACCTCCGGCAAGAGACGGCTCGCTGATCCTCGGCTTCTGGATGATGGTGTAGCCAAGATTTGCAGTGATTGACTTCACCTCTCCTATGCGTCCTGAATCAATGATATCCCTGATCATCTTTCTTGAAGGCATATAGCGTGTCCATATGGCTTCTGCAACATAAAGATTCTTTTCTTTCGCAAGTGCGAAGACTTCCCTCGCCTCTGACGCATTCACACAGAAAGCCTTCTCACACAGCACGTGCTTACCGTGATTCAAGGCATCAAGCATTATTTCCTTGTGATGCGAATGAGGAGTTGCGACATAAACGATATCAACATCAGAATCTTCATACAGTTCACCGTATGAGCCGTAGGCCTTACCGATCGAGAAACGTGAGGCAAATTCCTCCGCCTTTTCTTTAGAACGGGATGCCGCTGCTTCAATCTTCATCACCTCAGGATAGTGATTCATCACAGGTGCAAGCGTCGATGCGATGTTGCCGCATCCGACAATACCGATTCTCATCATCTGTCATTATCCTCCTTGTTTCTTCCTGCTTTTCATCTTCTCCGCTTTCCTTTCGGCTTTTCTCTTCTTTGCCTCATCTGCTTCCTTGTACTTCACAGTCGGGATGAAGAGACGTGCAAAACGCCCTTCTCCCCTGTTTTTCGAATAAAAGAATCCGATGAAGGAAAATACCAGGGCACCGACAAAATTGACAAACAGATCCTTCATTGTATCAATCAGACCGATGTCAAGATAGCCGCCGAGGCCGAGATTGGTGCCATCCGGGAAGTACACGTCGGTTATACCGTCTATTGTCACCACTTTATTGGAACGTGTGAGATCAAGCTCAACTGTGTGTATGGTATTTATCACTGTGTCTTTCTGCATGTCAGAACCGAAAAGCTGATCAGCAGAGAACTCAAAGAATTCCCAGCACACAGCCACCGTCATGGAGAAACAGAAGGCGACAAAGGCAAGAAAAAACGGAGAAAGGGAGAATTTTATCTTCTCATTTCTGTTGAAAATATCGCAAAGGGAAAACCCGACCGCAGCGGCAAGGAACCCGGTGATCGTGTGCAGCATGGTATCCCAGAAGGGGATATTTATATAATATGCCCTCAGTTCTCCGAGTATTTCCGCAGCATAAATGAAGAGAATGACTATTATTTCAAGTGTATCCGGTATGTCAATATGCCAGTTGTCCTCAATGAAAGAGGGAATAAGCATGAGAATGAGGGAGAGAACACAGTAGAACACATTCTCCCAGTTTCCGTTGAATATCTGAGCAATCAGAATCAGCACAACGGAAAGACGGAGTGCGAAATAGACAGCAAAAAGAGCCTTATGCTCTTTTACGCGCGCCGCGAAACTTTCAGAGTGGATTTTTTCCCTTTTCGCCATAAGTGAATCATACAATCTTTTTCTTTCTGTGACAAACTGGAGAATTCATATTATATTATTTCAGGTAGACAGGAGAGTTTTATGGATCTCATCAATACTTACAAAACATTCCTCGACAGGGGAAAAACGGAAAGGGAATGCGTGAGCGTGTCACTTGAGCTCGCGGAGAAAGCCGGTTTCAGGGATATCAGCAAATATGATTCCCTCAAGACCGGAGACAAGGTATACATTGTCAACAAGGATAAGTCCCTTGCACTCTTCATCATCGGGCGCAAGAGCCTCCAGGACGGTATCAACTTCGTGACGGCACACATCGACTCACCCCGCCTGGATCTGAAGATGAAGCCTGTGTATGAAAAAGACGGCATCGTCTATCTCAACACTCATTACTACGGCGGCATCAAGAAATACCAGTGGGTGACCATGCCGCTTGCACTTCACGGTGTCGTGTTCAGAAAAGACGGAAGCCGTGCGGATATCTGTATCGGCGAAGATGAAGAAGGCCCGTCATTCTGCATCAGCGATATTCTTCCGCACATGGCTCAGGATCAGATGAAAAAAGGTGCTTCAGAATTCATCGACGGAGAGAACCTCGACATCGTTGCAGGTCTGAACCTGAAAGGAGATGAGAAGGAGGGGGGCAAGAATGAAATCCTCAGGATCATTGAGAAAGAGTACAAGATAAAGGAAGAGGATTTCATTTCCGCTGAGATCGAAGTCGTTCCTGCAGGAAAATCCCGTTCTCTCGGCTTCGACAGCTCAATGGTCATGGCTTACGGCCAAGACGACCGGGTATGCGCATACACAGCCCTTCAGGCTTTGCTAGACAGCAGCTGCGATCTTGAGACAACAGCATGCACCCTGCTTGTGGACAAGGAGGAAATCGGGTCTGTCGGCGCAACCGGAATGGACAGCGAGATGCTTCCCAACATGGTCAGCGAAATCATGGACAAGGCAGGGGAATATTCATCTCTTGCACTCAGACGCTGCCTGAGAAATTCGCACATGCTTTCAAGCGATGTGACTGCAGCATTCGATCCGCTCAACGGAGACCTCTATGACAAGATGAATGCATCTTTCATGTCAAAAGGTGTTTCATTTGAGAAATATACGGGAAGCAGAGGCAAAAGCGGCTCAAGCGATGCATGTCCCGAATTCATTGCAAAACTCAGGAAGACGCTTGATGATGCAGGGGTTGTCTACCAGATGAATGAAATGTCAAAAGTCGATGTAGGCGGCGGCGGCACAATCGCGAAATTCGCAGCATTCTACGGCATGGATGTCATTGATTGCGGAGTATGCGTGCTTTCAATGCACAGCCCGTGGGAAATCACAGCAGCAAAAGACATAGAAAGTGCATACAGTGCTTACAAGGCATTCTTCACCATCTGAAAAAAACAATATCTGACATGAAAGGAATCAGGAGCCGGCCGGCTCCTGATTTTTCATCATCCTGAATATGAAAAGCTACACGTAGAAAAGCATCTGCCCGTATGTCGGATACGGCCACACCTTCTCATCGACGATAAGTTCAAGCCTGTCACTGACGCTGCGCACAGCCTGCATCTGGGAAAGGATGTGCTTTCTTGAGTAATGTGCAAGATCTGAACCGTGGAAAGCTCCTGCAGCCTGCACAGCCTCATCCAGTTTGTCAGTCTGCTGTGCAAGTTCATCGAGAAGCCCCGTGATCTCTTTCACAAGAGCGGTCTCAGAGCGGCATTCAAGATCCGGAATCAGGCTTTTCTTCGCATTCACCGAGCTGGCAAGTTTCATCGAATAAGCTGAAACAGCAGGAATGATCTGCTTGTTCACCATATCCACAAGAGTGACCGCTTCAATATGGACTGTCTTTGAATATTCCTCATTGAGAATCTCATAGCGGGCATGCATCTCGACCGAGTTGAAAATATTGAAACCTGCAAACAGGTCAATATTCTTCTGAAGAAGGAAGGTATCATAAGCTTCAGGAGAGCTTGAAAGATTGAGAAGGCCTCTTTTCTCTGCCTCTCCTATCCATTCAGGAGCGTAATTGTTGCCGTTGAATACGATTCTCTTGTGTTCGCTGTACACTCTCTTCACCAGCTCCTGCACTGCATTGTCGAAATCAGAAGCGTCTTTGAGCTCCTCATGGAATGTGCGCAGAGAATTGGCCACAATAGTGTTGAGAACGGTATTGGGATCGGCAACGGAGAAGGAAGAACCCAGCATGCGGAATTCAAACTTGTTTCCTGTGAATGCGAAAGGACTCGTCCTGTTCCTGTCTGTTGTATCCCGCGGGATTGGAGGCAGGACGTGAACACCAAGCTTCATCTGTTTCTTTCCTCTGCCGGCAACTGCATTACCGCTGGCAAGGCCTTCAAGTATTTCAGTAAGCTCATCTCCGAGGAACATTGAGACGATTGCAGGAGGAGCCTCAAAACCTCCGAGGCGATGATCATTGCCGGCACTGGAGACACTGACTCTCAGCAGATCCTGATATTCATCCACAGCTTTTATCACAGCGACAAGGAAAAGCAGGAACTGAGCATTGTCTTTGGGATTGTCGCCGGGCTCAAGCAGGTTGCTGCCTGTGTCTGTCGAAAGAGACCAGTTGTTATGTTTGCCGGAACCGTTGAAGCCGGCAAAAGGCTTTTCATGCAGCAGACATGCGAAACCGTGTCTGCCGGCAATTTTCTTCATAAGCTCCATTGTCAGCTGGTTCTGATCCACAGCGACATTCGTTGTTGTGTAAACCGGAGCAAGCTCATGCTGGCACGGTGCAACTTCATTATGGCTTGTCTTGGCATATATTCCCAGCCGCCACAGTTCGTGATCAAGATCCTTCATGTAAGCGGACACACGGGTTCTGAGAGGTCCGAAGTAATGATCTTCAAGTTCCTGTCCTTTCGGGCTCCTCGCTCCGATCAGAGTACGCCCTGTATAGATAAGATCCTTGCGTCTCTCATAATCTTTTCTGTCAATGAGGAAATATTCCTGTTCGGCTCCTACTGTCGTTATAACTCTTTTCACATCTGTCTTGCCGAAGAGGTGAAGTATTTTCACAGCCTCCTCGCTGAGAGCTTCCATGCTCCGGAGAAGAGGAGTTTTCTTATCGAGAACCTCACCGGAGAATGAGCAGAAGGCTGTGGGAATACACAAAGTCTCGTCTTTTATGAAAGCATAGCTTGTAGGATCCCATGCTGTATAGCCGCGGGCTTCAAATGTTGCCCTTATTCCGCCGGACGGGAAACTCGACGCATCCGGCTCTCCCTTTATGAGCTCCTTTCCGCTGAACTCCATTATGATCCTTCCGCCGCCTGCGGGAACTATGAAGGCATCATGTTTCTCGGCAGTTATTCCGGTCATGGGCTGGAACCAGTGAGTATAATGGGTCGCACCGTTCTCAATTGCCCATACTTTCATGGCATGGGCCACACTGTTTGCAATATTCAGGTCGAGGTCCTTGCCTTCTCCGACAGTTTTCTTAAGCTGTCTGTATACATCCTTCGGCAGACGGGATCTCATCTCGTCGTCATTGAATACAAGCTCACCGAAATAAGATGTGACATCATCCATGTTTTGTATCTCCCGGCTATATATGTTACAAACGGTTGCAGACTGTTTCCAGTTGATAGAGCTACTCTAGCAGATGTTTTGATCTTAGCCAACCGGAAAACAGAACAGACGGCACCACTCTGAAAAGAAAAAAACATCCCTGCCGCCGGATAAGCCGGATGCAGGGATGAAAAAATTCCGGAAAGCAGGAATCAGAACAGATATACGACACCGATAAGAGGACGTACACCTATTGTGAACACTTCATTGTAGTTGATGTTGAGAGTGATACCCAGATTCAGTTCAAGATGATTGTTGAACATTCTCGTATAGCCTGCACCTACATCACCGAATACAGACAGTCCGTTGCCGAAACCGGCACCTGCGCCGCCGTAAATCGTGAGGAAATTATCAAGAGTACCGTCAAGAGGCAGCATATAATAGCCGTTCACAGCTGCGGAATAAGACATATCCGCAAATGCGGCATCAGTTCCGCTCTCACTGTCATAATGCATAAGTCCATTGACAAAACTTACAGAAACCCTGCCGCCGACGCCATAGTAGCGCTTTGCCTTTCCTTCCGAATCATTCTCGAATCTTGCACCGGCTTCAACAGAAACACCTGCCGTGAAACCGAAATCAAACGCACTGGAGTTGTCTGAGGATGCCGTCTCCTCTTCACTCAAAGCTCCGCCAATGCTTTCAAACGCCTTGTCATTGAGGATAATGCCGAATGAACCATTGACATCGGCCTGTACATAGAATCTGGTATTTGTGGCACCCTTCACTTCCTCATTGGTCTTTTTCCTGATTGAGCTGTCTTCAACATCTCCAAGATCAACCGGAGTACCATATTCAAAAGTGATAGTCACAGGATTCTGGATATCTTCCATGTTCCTTACAGTCTGTGTGCTTCCGTCAGAATCAGTATATCTGTCAATCCTGAGCGAATTGATAGTGAAGACATACTCGTTTCCGATGTACTGACCGCGCACTGTATAGCCGATTGTGAGACGGATGATATCATCAGGATTGTTCATCAGCTCATCGTTCCAGCGCTCGAATGTGATATCATTATATGAACTGCCTACAAGATCTTCATAAGGAACGAGGAATGAGAACTGGAGTGTCTGGTTACCAAGCATGATATTGCCGCGTGCGATCCATCCTCCCATCTGGGCATTGTAGCTGAGCACATCGATTGAAAGGTCATCCGTATTGCTTACGGCAGTGAATTCCGATCTTGAAATGGTATCAAGGTCATCGATTGCTGTTGTTGCCAGCTCGACAAGGCGGTCATTCATATTGATCGGGCTGTTTCTGTAATAAGAGAATGCGCTTCTGTTGGCCTCAATACGCAGCATATAGTCAGATGCGGACTGAGGATCAGTCGATGAATACTCCATCGTGGCAAATGTTACGGAATCCCTTCCCTCTCCGGCAAGCATGCCGAGATCGTTCGCCAGTCCCAGATAGCGTTCCTGATATGTTTCAAGAAGCTTCATGTCTTGCGCATCAAGATCTCCGTTTGCGAGACGCAGTGTCATTGAAGCGATTTCCGTTTCAAGACTGTTTTTCTCTCTGTTGAGCATGTCTTCGTATTCAAGACGCACCCTGTTCATTGAAACAGGAAGCACCGGCACATCAGAAGACGGAGAGAGAATGGATACAATCAGGCTGTAGTTGGAATAGTCATAGCAGAGATCGAGAAGAGTCTCCTGCCATGAAATGTTCTTCTCAGCTGAAGTATCATTTATAATCTGATTATTGATATCGACAATCTCATCATAAAGCGAACCGATCTGCTCCTGATAAAGAGAGATCGATGATGACGGAATTACTGCCTTGGTATGCCAGTTCATACCGAATTCAGCAGTCGGATCCTCACTGTCGCTGTATTCAATATTAAGCAGAGGAAGCTCTCTTGAATATTCTGTTATGAGAACAGAGAAAGAATCAGAGCTTCTCTCGTCGGATTCATATGTTTCAATTGTTGTTGTGGATTCCTGCTCAACAATGATCTGAGCCTTGATATCCTGAACAGCGTTTGCCCTTGACTCGTCTCTCGTGGAACCGTATCCGGAACCAGTCAGGTCAGCTGCATACATATTTGAAAAGGTAAACAGAACAGCAAAAAGTAAGACAAGTGCCTTTTTCATAAAAATTTCCTCCGTGAGAATGAAAAAAGAAATGCTTCCTCCACGCGGAAGGAAGCATCCCATATCAATATCAGCCTACGAATGTGGCATCTGTTCCGGCTTCAGCCTGGACTCTGGCCTGTGCCGCATCAATGAAAGCACCTGCCGGATACTCTTCAACATAGAGAGCTGCGCACTGTGCACCGAAATCGCCGCCGGCACTGAAGAGCTGCGAAGCAAAAGCTGCAACGTCAGATGCATAAGGAGCAAGAGTGTAGCTCTTGACATCTGTAAGTCCGACAAGCTCATTGTAGAGATCTTCAGCCCATTTGATCACTGTAGCCGCATCTGTCTGCTTCTGAAGCAGTGACAGAGCTGTCTGAGCAAGGACTGTCAGAGATGAGCTGTCAACAATGCGGTAGTAGTTGATATCATAACCACGGTAATCATTGTACTCATCCGGCTCGATTTCCGTTGTTTCGTAAAGCTCGATCTTATAACCCAGAGCGCTCAGAGCACGGAGAGTGACATCAGGCACGCTTGTGGAACTTGTGTCTTCAGAGAAAATGCCGAACATGCCCTGCCATACAAGTCCCCACTGGTCGTCAAGAGAAAGGCTTTCAAAAGTAGCAGCACCTCTGATGATTGCATCACATGCTGTGGAACTCGGAGCATAGACAAGACCGAAAACAGCACCGAATGAGTTCATCAGAACCTGGAATGCGGAACATGCAGTTGTTGTGAGAAGAACCATTGCGATCAGAAGTACAGCAACGATCTTCACAGCCTTACTGCGAACAGATAAATTAGAAAACATGATTGTTTCCCCCCACCTGAAAATTAAGCTGTATAACTATCAGCTATCTTTCAGTAAAGGCCAAAACAAAACGTCTGTCAATATTTTTATCTCTGAAAGTCGTAATTTTCCGGTATACGGCAGAATACAGAGTGAGAGGAAATCAATATCGGATGAAATACAGCAAAAAAGAACCGGCAGGACATCAGTGAAATACAAAACATTCATCTGACAAGCGCCAGCATAAGAGGCAGGGACAGGATTCCTTTGAAAACAGAAAGAATGTGGATAAAATGAAGCCACAGATTCCCAGATCTGCGGCTATATGGTAAAGCTCTGAAAAGCTGCCTCCGGAGAATCAGTCAGCGCATCAGGCCGAACGTGACTGTCGGATACACATACCAGCCAGTATTGAAATCATTTACCGCAAAATAATCATTATTGCCCATATTCGCAAAATCAGCTCCGCCGCTGATGCCAAGGCAAATGACATAATGGCTGATGATTTCATACGAAATTATAACAGATCCACCCGCACCTATTGTCATCAGGGATGCAGTGTTTTCAAGATATCCGCTTCTGTCGAACATATCAAAACCTATTGACAGGCCCGCACCGATTTCCAGATCGAGCGCATCTCCGTCAATCACCTTGAAAGAAGGGCCGGCAAGAAGATTCATGTATAAACCTGTTGTCTCCCATCCTCCGTTCACCGCAAGGCCGTTACCAATGTTGTATCCTGCACCGAATACAAAATAACCGCCTATGGGGAAATCTCCGTAAAAAGATCCTGCAACAGAACCTCCCGGCACCTGAAGACTCTGTGCTCCGGCTTCAAAATCCGCTTCACCGTAAAGATATCCAGCGCCTGCTGTCAGCATGAGATCATATGCAAAAAGAGAAGAAAACGACAGACAGACAATTAAAGAGAATAGAATAAGTCGTTTCATAAACACCTCTGCTCTATCAGACAATTACTGTTCCGCCACCGCTGCCGGATGAAGAAGAAGCTGAAGAAGATCCCGGAATCTCAGTTCCGCGCGGGGTGAAAATCACCTCGTATGTTCTGGTTTCATTCGTATCACTGTCCTTTATATCAAGCGTGTATTCCTTTGACCAGTCACCTCCGCCATAATATCTGACTGTACATTCCACATCAGTAATTACGTAATAATGCTTTCTGTCATAAGAAGTGCCGTTCTGATAAACACTTTCTTCTATGAAAAAACTATAAGCACCGGATATATTGCTTATATGACGATATGCTGTGACACTTGCCATTCCCTCATAGTTTCCAGCCCATATATCCTTTATTATATCTTTAATTGCACTGCCGACTGTCGTTTTTATACTTGAAGAAGCTTCTGAAGTGCCTTTTTTTACTGACAAGTCATATGGATTTGCCGCAGACTGGGTGGCAATATATTTTGTGTTATCATACAAGAATGAGAAAGATGTCCCGGCATAATCACAATTGTACGATGCATAATTCATTTTCAGAGTACCAGTAAGATCATTCATTAAATAGTTGTACTCGTAATTATCCAGTTTTACGGTGTACATGTCTTTAGTCTTGGAGCTCTCCCAGTTTAGGTCATTTTCAATCGTCTTGACTGCCGTGTAGATCACTTCTGAAGGCATTCCGGTACTGTTTGAGCATGATGCAATAAAAAGCAGACATACAGCAAGAAAGAAACAAGAGCCAAATGTTTTTCTCATTATTATCCCCTTTATCCCATGGATTTTCATGGCAAATTGTAAGTATCCCCCCCATTGTCAATATTCGGTAATGCTTCCTGAATTTTAATCATCCTGATCTTGATTTTCATATACCTCACTGCTAGAATGCTCTCATAGGTAGTGCTGAGGGGACTGCGGTTTCATGACTGTAAGTTATAATCCGGGTTTCTTATTCATTACAAAATTATCCGGGAGGTCGTTTCCTGTCACAGGAAACAAGTCAGGGGTGAAAAAGATTCTTCTTTTAATATTGGCAGCCGCACTTCTGCTTTCATCATGCTCCAGTACACAGCAAGGACAGAATGCATCTCCGTCCGATGACTTTGCTGTTCAGATAAACAGAATATTCGATGAGTATGAAGCCCTTGAAGGACAGGTTTTCATAGGCATTTCCGGGCCATTCACCAACCAGATGAAAGCCGTTCAGGAAGCAACTGAGAATGCCTATTACATGGCATTGCTTTATGAAGATCTGGTAATGAGAGTCGACATAAGCATCGATGTGAATACAGCAAGACAGAGAGACAGTTTCAGAACATATTCAGATGCCGTCTATGATCCTGACCGTCTCGCAGAGGTCGCCTCAAGACTTGAGATCGCCGATGTGCAGTGGGTCGGCGGTGATGTCGGCGCAGTTGTTCTTGCACAGTATGCGGATCAGGACAACAGGGACAAGAGCGGAGATTATGTTTACGCCGACGGTACGATATTCACATATTATTATATACAGGATTCCATGTTCGCTGCAGCATATGAGGCCGCTGTGAATCTGGCAATCGGGCAGAGTGATCTTTCTGCAGTAGTTGATCACACAACAACGCACAATGAAAATATGACAAGACAGGCCTGGCAGATAAATCTCTCAGATCTGAACGGCTTTGAGATTGTATCATATTCCTATAACCCTGAAACCAGGGAATATACGTGTACGGCACGTGCATTGAAGAGAAATTGACAGCAGTGATGCTGTTAAAATAAAACAAACAGGAGAAATTGAAATGAAAAAAACAATTATTGCTCTCGCACTCGTTCTGATCACAGTTCTCGCCGGCTGTTCCTCAACAGCGGAAGTTGCTCCGGTCGAAGATGCAAACGGACTTCCTCAGTGGGTTTATCAGGATATGTCAACACAGGATGTTCACTATGCAGTAGGCTATGCAAAGATGTCAAACCAGCAGACTTCAATGCAGAGAGCTCAGGCTGAGGCAAGAAACCTCATCGCACAGTGGGTAAACACAAGTGTTGAGCAGATCATCACAACCTACACAAATGATGCAGGTACAGATGCAAACCGCCAGGCTATGGATGCATTTGAATCTCTCTCAATCCAGAATGCAAGCGCAATCCTCTCCGGTACAAAGCAGGAGAATATGTACATTGACGAGGACGGCGGCGTATACATCCAGATGAGCATTCCTGTGGCAAACGTTGAATCACAGATGTACGGTTTCGTGGAAGAAGCTGTTGCTCAGACTCCGTTCGAGAAGAACGAAGCTGCTGAAGAAGCAAACGCCATGATGAATGACGCTATCGCAAAGTACTTCGGTACAGCCAGCAACTGAACCTCAGCATAGCTTGAGACAGAATCAAGGCTGAGGGGATTTCCTTCAGCCTTTTGTTTCAAAAGGAGAAAAAATGTTCAAAAAACTTATTTTCATCCTGCTTTCACTCCTCATCATCACTTCATGTGCCACCGAAACAGATATTGATGCCGTAAATGATGACGGCTCTCCGATATGGACCACCATTGTTCCGGAAAGCAATAAGTATGTATACGGAGTCGGACGGGCTAAGCTTTCAAATGAAGCGAACTCAACAGCATCAGCCGACGCTGACGCACGTGCTGATCTTGCAAGCAAGCTCCAGTCAACAATCAAGGAAGCCACTTCCAACTATACAAATGACAGCGAAGGGGATCTGCGCAACGCATATGAGCAGATCACTATCCAGTTTGTCGAATTCACGATGAGAGGTGTCAAGACAGAACAGCACTGGACTGCACCTGACGGCACGGTCTGGTCTCTTGTCTCGCTTGAAGCCAAAACTCTCGATGATCAGTATGCACTTGCCGCAAATGACTATCTGACGCAGATTGAGGCAAAGAAAGTCGAAACAGAAAGCAAGCTCGCTGATCTTCTTGAAGCTCTCGCTGCTCAGGAAGGAGACACGTCCGCAGCTGCTGAAGAAGCAAACAGACAGGCACAGATCATCATCAACTCCTGTGACAACCAGCTCAACGGTATAGATGTTGACGGTCTTGCTGCAGTCATTGATGCCTACACAACAGCTCAGGGTTATATCGAATAAGCCTTTTCATCTGCTTTTTAAAGCCTGCCCGCATAACCGGTGCAGGCTTTATTTTTTGAGTTCCGGAACCTGCTCTACACCTTATGCCCTCTCAAGACAGACAGGAATCAAATTGACAGAATACTGAAAACAATTTCTGCAAAACTCCTCACTCTGTTTTGCCGGTTCTTTGGCATTGTATGCTTAAAATACTGATGTCAGCAATTTTGAATTCACCTTACGTCCCAGAGAAAATTCACAAAAGGCGCAAATTGAGGAAATGAAAAAAACAGGGTCGCATCACTGCAACCCTGCACTGCATAAGAAGATTCCAGATTATTATCCTTAAATAACCTGAATAGTGGAATTGAGACGGCACATATTATAACCGTCACTGTCGAATCCGAAGACCATGACAGTATATGTACCTGTTTTCTCAGGAACAAAGGTGAAACTGTTATATTCAAACGGTGTGTCTGAACCCCATCCGCCGGAAATCATGCCTTCAAGCGCCGTGTTGTTTGTTGAAATGGATCTGTTTCCGGAATAGACGCGCTCACCGTTGCTGTCAAAAACGTAAACCCTTACACGGGAGAATCTGTCTTCGGGCGAGAATGCAGAGATTGAAGCATCAATGCTGACTCTGGTGTCGACCAGCGCGGCTGCACCTTCCATTGCATTTGTGGATGCCATGACACCGGTTATCTCGCACATTGAGTTGCCGAATGTCTCAACCGGATATGAAACGATGCCCTGATAGATGTTGCCGTCAGTGTCATCACAGATTCTGACATTTATCACGACATCTTCCTCATCAGCATATGCAGCACTGTCTGCAAACCCTCTTCCCGGAACAAGATAGAACTGGAATGACTGGGATGACGAACTGGAGCTGTATTCCCTGAAGTTCTCGCTCAGATCATCTTCATCAAATGTAACTGAAAGCACATCCTCATACGGGGCAGCTACATCAAGATAGATTCTGTAATCATGTCTTGCGGCATTCAGGGATGAATATCTCAGCGTTCCGCAGCTTACAGCATCTGCAATCACGCCACGTGTATCAAGACCATAGGCATTGATGTCAAGTGTCTCATCAGCTGTCAGTCCGTATAGTCTTGTTGTCGGTGTATCTGCCATCTCTGTCGCGACTGTCGGTGTGATATTCATCGTGATGTCACCGGTGGCACTTGCAGCAAGATAGCTTGATCCGGAATTATAGCTGATTCTCGACTCAAGAATGGACCATACATCAACGACAGTCGAAACAGGAGTGTCAACATTCTTTGCCGTGAAAACAATCTCATCAGCACAGATATCATATCCGCCTGATGATCTTTCAGCATATGAAGCATCTACAATCTCATACAGACGTCCGTCTATCAGGTCTGCATCCAGATGATATATTTCAACCGGAGAGAAATCATCAGTAGTCTCATTATCCAGTGTCAGATACTTCGGGTCATATGCGACAAGCCAGTACATATCATCAAACAGATCAAGATCTGCAACAAAAACAGATGTTTTCTCCAGACCGGCCACGCTGTTTGATGAAATCTGATAAGTCAGTTCACTGACTGAGCTTCCGCCTCCGCTTTCACCTGAGGAAGATGAAGATCCGAATCCAAGAAGCGCACATGATGAAAGCAGCAGTACAGACAGAGACAGAATAGCCAGAACATTAACAATTTTTTTCATAATTACCTCCTGCTATTTTCATATCCTGTTATTTGAAATCGACATTTGTCAAAATCATTCCGTTCTTTTTAATTGCAGAATATGGTTCAAGTACAATTTTCAGCTGCCTCTGATAATTGAGATCGATTTCAAACTCTTCAGGGAAATCGCCGCCTTTGAAAACATGAGTCTCAACAAGCACGTTATCCACATAAATCTCAAGAGTATTTTCCTTGTCAAGTGTTGCATCATCTGAAACACCGACCGTCATTGTCACAGTCTTATACCTGTTTTTAAGGTTATAAAGCAAAGTAGCAGGTCTGCTGTTGGTCGCATATCCATCAGAATATTCATCTCCCACCATTGTCAGAACATTGGCCGGAGAAAGCTCATATGCACCTGTAACCTTATACGGATTCAGGCTCTCGGCAGACAACGCACAGAGTGTGGCAAGTGCAACCAGCGCAACCATAATCAATTTCTTTTTCATAAACCCTCCAAAGCGGATAATCCGCAATTTTCTTATTCATTTTATCTCATCTGACAGATGCAGATGAGATACAGCCTTTTCAGAAAGACATTGAGAAACCGGCGGAAGCTCCGAAATAAAGCTCATTGTCCAGCCAGGCTGCATTTCCGGAAACTTTGATTCCAAATCCGCTTGAAGTGCCGTATATGACACCGGCACTGCCAGCAGCACCAAAATAGAGCAGATTCGAGTCAAACTTGAAATCACCCTCCATATTGTACCGCATGCCGCCACCGGCAGAAACAGCAGCATATATATAAAGCGAATGAGAAACCGGATACATCAGGTTAAGAGATGGTCCGATATAGATATGGGAAGGAGATGCAAGGGCATTGCTTCCAATCGGTATATCCACAAGAAAAGTTCCCTGGACACCGACTGAGAAGAAATTCACTTTCGGAATTATGCTGACCCACGCTCCAGTCCAGAATGAATCAAAGTCAGATGTTGTAAGCGCAGATACTTCAGCATCTATGATAAATCTCCTGTAAAGGTATCCGTCCTCAAGCTTCTTTGAGAACGAAGACTTTTCCTTTTTCTTTTCATCAGTGCGATTATCCTGAACAGCTTCAGCAGCAGATGCAGCATCATCCTGCCCTGATTTCCCAGAAAGCGCATTCTGAGCTGAAGATGCAGTATCCGCATTCTGTCCTGAGCCGGAATTTCTCGCATACTTGAACTGTGACATATCCAGAAGCTCATCATAAGTCACTGAAAAATCAGTCAGACTTGTACGAGAAGGATATGAAAGCGTATCGGTCTGGTCAATCGATGTTGAGAAGACTTCTTCCCCTGTATCGTTTCTGGTGATTGAGAAGCGGTGGAAGTTGACTTCATATGTAGATGAATAGTCATTTGAAATCGTGAACTCAAACTCAACCGTATAGATTTCAGGGAACTCACGCATGATCTCAAACCAGTCATATGCATTATCCCTGTACATGGAATATGCGGAAATATCTCCCTGGGAAGGAACGCTTTCGCCAGTCCAGTTCTCATATGGAATCCTGAAATAGAGGGTAATGACTTCATTACCGATGGTGATCTCTGCGACACCGCTGAAAAGCTTTGCCGCTTCTGCATAGGAGTCAATATAGGTATTGACTTCCGGAGCGAAGGAATTAAGCGTGAACCGGCCTTTTCTGAGCTGGTCAACATAAGAGAGAGAATAATCCGTGAGAGCACTCATTCTGGCAAACGCTTCCTGATAGACTGCATTCGCCTGAGGTGCATACTGCCCTCTCAGATTTTCTATCTCAGCTTCAAGAACCTGTTCTCTGTATCTTCTTGCGGAAACAGTCGGCTGACCGTTGATCATTTCGTTTGCCTCGTACGGCATGATCTCATACTTGCGGCGCAGCTCACTTACTGCATCATCATATGCATTCTCTATATTCCTGAGCTGGCTGTTGACACTGTCCTTTATGGCCTGAAGCGTGGCCCTGTTGGCTTCAATATTGTTGATCAGCTGAGAATAGGACATATCTCCTGTTACGGCACTGACATTTGCCGCATCAAACTCTGCCTGGAGCTGGGAGATGGTGGCTGCCATAGACTGCTGGAATTCTTCTCTTCTCATTGAGTAATCCTGTTCAGCCAGCGCCTGCAGTTCTTCCTGCTGTTTTCTGTTCTCTTCCAGCTGAGCGAGAGCTTCTTTCAGTTCCTGTTCTCCCTGAATGGAAAGGATACCCATCTGAGCCTGCTGCTGCAGGTTTGTAACAGTAATACTTGTATTGCTGTTCTCAACAAGAAGCCTGCTCTGATATTCAGCCTCAATCACGGTTCTTGTTACGGGAAGCATCCTGGCGGCAGCACTGCTGGAAGGATTCAGCTGCAGAACGACGATCTGGTATATCTCATAGTCTCTCAAAGCTGAAATCAGGCGGAGATAAGTGTTTTTCTGACTGGCGAAATCACCATCAGAATCCAGGGAGGCATATAGCGAAGAGATTGTGCTGTAAAGATTGTTCAGCTGAGCCTCATAAAGAGGTGCCTGGGCTTCAGTAAGCGATGATGTTGCAAAATATCCGCCGTTCTGTCTTTCTGTCTCTTCCTGCACGCCCAGAAGATTGAATGATGAGGACTGGAGACTGTAAGAACCCAGAGATGAGCTGCTGGCACCATATCCGTCATCTTCCGCAGATGCATAAGTAACTGACGAAATATTTATGGAGAATCTTGAGATGAGATCCGCCCTTGAGTTCTGAAGAGCTGCTTCTTCTGTCTCACCCCAGCCTGTACCAGTGACAGTTCCGGCACAAAGAGGTATCAAAGATGCAGCAAACAGCAGAAAAACGGCAAGTACTGCTTTTTTCATTTTCGCACACACCCCTTACAGTAAAATCAGAAGGGATGATTTAAAAGAAACAAATCATTACCCTCTGTTTTTTTATTGACAGTATTCTAACAGCAAGAGTATTGAAAATCAATCAATTCAAAATTCCGCTGAGAACAAACCATTCATTGCGTTTCTCAATACTGCATCAAGGATTCGTCCCAAGTTCTTTCCAGATATGTGCAGAATGAGACATATTCACCAATTTTGCATATATTTGCTTACTTATCAAAACACAAAAAAGCTGCATCAAAAGCATTCACTTTCAAAGCAGCCTTATGATTTTAAATCAATGAATCACTCACTTGAAATCCATATCTGAAATTACGGCATGATCTCCGCCAACATAAAGCTTCAGCTGCCTGCCATAATTCAATGGAATTTCAATCTCCTCAGGAAAGCCTCCGCCGGCAATACTGTATGAAGCTATTTTCTCGTTATCCACATAAAACTCAAATGTCAGCTTCTGTCCGATTCCCACATCATCAGACGGCGCAATTGTGCAGGAGAGAACCCGGTAGTTGTTTTTCAGGTTATACAATTGTGTAAAACTGTTTCCTCCCCACCCTGTCCCTGCTTTGAATCCGTTATTACATGGCTCACCCATAATGTAAACAGGATTAGAGCTGTCGATTTTACCACAGTTTCCCTCTGTTCTGTACGGTGTAAGCTGCACGGCTCCCAGCACTTCCAAGAAAACAAACAGCCATAATGCTGACACAAAAAACTTTTTTCTCATCTATTTCCTCCTAAATTGTAAACAACGCCAGCTGCCAGCATCAGGCCGGAATAACATCCAGATTTTGCAAACTGAAGAGAAAATCTCATGTCTGTTTTTTCTCCAACAGGGTAATGCACGCTGACACCGAACGAACCATTGATATCAAAGAGAACCCTTCCGTCATAGGAGAAGAAAATGCCAGGACCGGCAGCGGCATTGAGGTACCAGTAGCACTGTCCATGTGTCATCAGCCATGATGCGGCAACTCCTATATATAAAGATGCTTCATTTCCAAAGAACACACCTTCAAGCAAACCGCCAGCCTTGAGCCGGGAATTGAGACTTGCAAGCAGAGAAAGCCTTACACCGAACCCTATTTCATCCCCGACGATACCCACTGCAATCTCCGCATCTCCTATAATCGACAGATCAGCAGTTTTCCTCTCTTGTTTTTCGATATGTTCCAGCACACCTGAGTTATCCATTCCAACATTCTCACCTGGTGATGTTTTTATATCCGCAGGATTTTCATTGACTTCATTCTCATAAACACGTGTTTCGTAAATGAATTTTGCTTCTGTAACACCCATATCGTCTGAATCTTCCGGTTCATTTCCAACCGCTCCGGAATTATTTTCCTCAGCTGACACAGTTCTGTTTTTATAAGGATCAAAAACGAAAAGAGAAGTATCCAGAAGGTCATCATATGTTACGGAAAAATCTGTAAGCTCTGTGCGTGATTCGTATCTGAGATCATCTGTCTGATCAATTTTCCATGAGAATACCTGTTCTCCGGTATCATTTCTTATGATTCTGAACTGCGAGAATCTGACTTCATAAGACGGACTGTAATCTGTTGAAACCGAAAAGTCGACTTCCAGAGTATAGATTGATGGATAATCCTGAAGTATCTCCAGCCAGTAGCCGGCATCTGATTCATATGCAAGATACGCTTCATGATCACTCTCAGAAGGTATCTCAAATCCCGTCCAGCTCTCATATGGAATACGGAAATACAGTCTTATTGATTCATTGCCGATTGTTATATCTGCTATGCCGCTGTAAAGCCGTGCATTGTCGAAATACCCCTCAATATATGCAGAGAGGCAAGAATCATTTGAAGAAGCGGTAAATGTACGGCTGCTCAGTTCATCAGCTAAGCCCAATGAATGTGTTGCAATATCAGACATCATGTTGAAAGCTTCCAGATAAAACGAATTTGCCTGTTGCTGGAAATCTCTTCTTGTGCGTTCTGTTTCCTGTTGTACCTCCCTTGGAGAATTATATTCACTGCTGACAATTGAATTGATTTCATTCTGAAAAGATTCTTCTAGTGACCTGAGCCATTCATTGGCATTATCCCTTATAGCCTGAATTGTAGCTCTGTCAGCCTCAATTGAATTAATCAGATTCTCAAAACTGTTATCAGGCTCATCGCCTGATGTCATATCAGAAGATTCGGGAAAAATTTTTTCATTATCTGCTGTGTGTACGTCATCTATTCCAAATTTCTCAAGCATCAGTGCCATATCATCTGCCGCAAGCCTTCTCATCTGTTCCTGCTGTTTCCTGATCTCTTCAAGACGATCCGAAGCTTCTGTAAGTATCTCATCATTGCCATGCAGGATTCCCATCTGTGCTTGTTTCGTAAGTGATGAGACAATAATTTCTGTTTCATTTTCTTCAAGCGTCAGACGCGACTGATACTCATTCTCTATAACAGCTCTTGTTACAGGAAGAACTCTTTTGCCTATATCACTGTCTGGAGAAAGCCTTAATACTACAATCTGATATATTTCGTATTCCCTGAGAGCTGATATCAACCTGGGATAAACATTTTTCTGAACATCAAAATCTCCAGAAGGATCGACATATGGTAAAAGCTCATTAATTGTTGTGAAAAGATTATTCAGCTGTGCTTCATAAAGAGGAACCTGGGCTTCACTCAATGATGATGTAGCAGAAAATGATCCATCTTCATTCTGTACAGTAGTCTCGTTTGCACCCAGAAGTTTGAACGATGTTGTCTGAAGACTCATTGAAGAGAGATTTGCAGTGCTGTTTTCTCCATCATCTGAGACAGAAGACAGAATAAGAGAAGAAATATTGACAGAGAACCGGGATGCAAGATCCGCCCTTGCATTGGACAATGCAACCTCAGGATCAGATCCGGATCCGGATCCTGTCACAACGTCAGATGCATAAATGACAGAAATTGAGAATATGACAAGACTGAAAATAATTAAGGCTTTTCTCAATACATACGCTCCTGTTTCCATTTAAAAAGCATGGCAAGCTGAAAATAATAGTCCGTAACATAATAAGAACCCGGATTTATCTTAAACTCCCCTCTCTTTTGCAAAATGCACTCGGCTTCAAATCCGTTTTGATCATAAATATAAGCTATTTTTTTTTCCACGCAAGATTTATCGCAATTTCTCTGCTTCATTTCCCTGCTTGCCCGTTTTCTCTGTTTCCTGCTCCGCATTACTGTCTGATAACGAAAGTCACACATGCACGTACAATCCGCACATGAAAAGCAAGCCTGAGGAAGCCGTTTCAGAAATTCTCTTCATCAGTTTCAGCCGGATGGAAGCAACGGGGCTCTCAGCTTAGAGATATTTTATTATAATTCTTTAATTTAAAACATTATATTTCATTTATTAGAGTTAATATGAACAATTTTGCTGTTTTCTGCTCTTATTTTAATATCAAACAGTTATGGGTATTTTTGTCTGATTTTAATCAAATGTTTAGATATCTTGAATATACTCTGCACGCCTTTCGCTTATTATACTTTAATTACTATGAGTGAAAATAAGAAACCATTATGGAAACGCAGTATAAAATACATTGTTTTCATTATAATCATCAGCCTTGCAGTTGCAGGACTCTGGATGTTCTTCTCCTCAAGAACAGCGGAAACATACACATCTCCGCTCAGGAATGTTGCAGTTTCTACTGCTGTCAGGAGGGACATAAGCGAAAGCGTGACCGCCTCTTCTTATATTGAATCCCGGAGCATGGTGCCCGTGGTTCCATTCGTGAGCGGAACAATAGAGAAGTACGGTATTGAAGCGGGAGACAGTGTCGAGAAAGGCGATGTCATAGCTGTCATAGACAAAAGCGCATATGAGCTTCAGGCCGCGCAGGCTCAGGCTGCACTGAGCGCCTATTCCAGCTCATACACAAGACTTCTTCAGCTGCAGAAATCAGGAGCTGTGTCACAGCAGGATATCGAGACAGTGAAAGCCCAGCTTGATGCAGCACAGGCACAGAACGATCTGGCGCAGCTTCAGCTGTCATATACTGAAGTCACCGCACCGGTTAGCGGCAGAATAATCATGGCTCCTTCCACTCAGGGCAGCATAGCAAGCAGCCAGTCTCCGCTTGCCGTCATCGCAGATACTGAGAATCTTGTCGTGAATGTGGAAATCAGTGAACGGTATTATCCGCTCATCAGCGCCGCCGGCGACAGCCTTGAAATAACAGTGTACAGCACTCAGGGCGGTGTCTCTTCCTCAGCTTCCCTTATATCAATCGCTCCGTACATAAACCCCGCAACGAAAACATTCACGCTGAAAGCCGGAATAGATGATCCTTCCCTCTTCACAATAGGAATGTATGTGAAGGTCAATGTCGCATATGCATCACATGAGGATATGATGACACTGCCGCAGAGCGTGAGGAAAGCTGACGGATCACTCTATTATGTGGAAGACGGATATGCAAGATACATTGCGCCCTCAGATACGGTTGAGGATGATGAATATTTTGCAGTTCCCGCAGGATATGAGGACAAGCAGTTCATCATCGAGGGACAGAACTCCGTGCTTGACGGAGAGAAAGTGAATGTTGTGGAGAGTGAAAGGTGAAAATCACACGATATGCGGTCAGGCATCCCGTTTACATAACAATGCTGCTTATTGCGCTGGTGCTCTTCGCGATGCTTTCCATTTCAAGCATGAACACCGAGTTCATAAGCGGCATGAACATGCCTACTGTAATTGTATATGCAATCTATCCCGGAGCCAGTGCGCAGGAAGTCGAGAGAGGTGTAATAGACATACTCGAGGAAAATTTCGCAACACTCCCCGATTTCGCGTCAATGACAAGCAATGCCTACTCCAATGTCGGTGTCGTTCAGATTCAGTTCTCTGACGGTGTTGATGTATATGATCAGGTAGATGAAGTCAGAAACAGAATCAGACAGCTGTCGGATTCACTGCCTGCAGGACTGCAGGGAGAACCGGCCGTGATTGTCGGCGGAACAGAAATGCTGCCGGTCTTCACCTTCACGGTCGAAAGCGGGAATGATCTTGCTTCAACAACTGAATACATCAACAGCACAATAACTCCGATGATCACCCAGCTTGAAGGTGTCAGCGGCGTTACGGTTTCCGGCGGAAGCGAGAGAGAGGTTCTGATCACGCTCGACACAGATGAACTCAAAAGCAAAGGAATTTCGCCAGCTGCTGTCTATCAGGTGCTCAGCTACAGCAACACAAACCTTCCTCTTGCCATGACAACATATGAAGGCAAAAGCTCTTCCCTGCGTTTTGATGCGGAATTCAATGATCTTGCCGATATGGAAAATCTGGCTGTGGGAGCCGATGAAGAAGGAAACATCATACGGCTTGCCGATGTAGCGGAAGTGGAAATAAAAGCCTCAGAACCGGAAACCGTCATAAAAAACGACGGAAAGAACATTGTCCTTGTCGATGTGACAAAACGCGCTGACGGGGATACGATGTCAATCTCATCATGGATAAGGCAGATCCTTGATCAGCAGGAGAAGGAAATGAACGGAGCCGTTCATTTCAACATCATAGCCGATGATGCCAGAACGATCAGTGCTTCGCTTGAAGCTGTGATCAATTCCGGGATAATGGGAGTCATTGTCGCGATTCTCGTCATCTTCTTCATTCTGGGCAATGTCCAGGCGACACTCACAATTGCGATCTCAATGCCGCTTTCCATATTCTTCACATTCATAGCAATGGCTGCAAGCGGGATCAGCATCAGCCTCATGAGCATTTCCGGAATGGTTGTCGCACTCGGTGCAATAGTAGACGGTTCCATCGTCATGCTGGAGCAGGTATACAAGCACTGGCAGACGAAGAAGAACGGACGTTTCCTCTACACTGTCAGCGAAAGCATTTTCAAAAGCGCGGATGAGGTGGGTTCATCCATTCTCGGTTCTACAATAACCACTGTCATTGTCTTTGTTCCTATCCTCTTCGTCAGTGGACTCGGCGGACAGATCATGTATGAAGTGGCTTTGACGTTCATGTATGCGCTTTCCGCATCATGCATAGTCGCGATTGTCATAATCCCCTATCTTCTGAAGAAACTTCTCAAGGAAGAACGCAAGGATATGAAGGACAATGCGATAACGCGTTTTGCGGACAGGCTGACGGGAGTCTACGGCAATGCTGTCAGCTGGACACTGAAAAACAGGAAATTCGTAATTCTCATGTCAGTGGTGATCCTGCTTGTCACGGTCTGGGCAGTCGTACAGCTCGGTATCGCCTTCATCCCGTCAACAGACAACAGCGAGTTCTATGTCAACCTTTACTTCCCATCCAGCTATACGCAGGACAGAACAGAAGCAGAGATTGACAGAGCCGAACAGATTGTCCGGCAGATAATCCCTGAAGTGCAGACAATAGTGACGACAGTCGGCTCAACCAGCGGACTGAGTTTCAGCTCCAGCACATACAACGGAAACATAAGAGTGATCCTCCCTCCTGTCGCGCAGCGAGACAAGGACAGGGATGTGCATACGCTTATGACTGCCGTGAAGACAGCTCTCGACAGCATCATGATCGATTGTCAGGTGGAAGTTCTAAATGGAGGCTTTGACAATCTTGCAAGCTATGTAACGGGAGGAGGCGGGTTCGGCCTCACTCTTGTCGGAGAGGACATGGACACGCTCTACAGTGATGCAGAACGGATAAAGAGATATCTTGAGAGCGATCCCGAAGTGATGTCGGTTACAATGGATTCATCATATGATGCGTACTCCACCGTGATCGAAGCCAGCAATGAGCTGCTTTCATCACTCGGCATAACCGGCTATGAGGCGGGAACAACCACGGCAATTCTCTTCAACGGCATGGACTGCGGCATTTACACTGATCCGGACAGCGGAGAACGCTATGACATCCGCCTTGAAAGCAGCGTCGCAGGTGAACCCGTGACAATGGACACTCTTGAGAATCTTGAGATAATAAGCCAGAGCGGAATAAAAGTGAATTATGCCGCAGTTGCGAATCTGGCAGTGGAAAACACAATCAGCCAGATAAACCATACCGACAGGGCAAACACAATAAGTCTGTCGGCAGCCATAACGGGAGAAAGCTCATCTTCAATCCAGAGCCGTCTTGATGATTACCTTGAAGATCATCCTCTCAGCAGCGGAGTGAGCACGCAGACCGGAGGAGTCGGAGAGCTCATACAGGACACGATGGGACCGCTTGTCATAGCTATGCTCATAGGTTTCTTCCTTGTCTTCATGGTCATGGTGTTCCAGTTCGAACGTTTCAGCCAGCCTCTTCTTGTCATGCTCACAATCCCGTTCTGTTTCATCGGTGTCGCACTTGGACTCCTTGCATTCAATTCAACACTCAACATCCTCTCTATGCTCGGTGTCATAACCCTCGGCGGAACCGCGGTGAACAACGGCATCATACTTTATGACTACATCAACATGGTCATAAAGAGAAAGAGGACAAGCGCAGTTGAGGAAAAGGAGAACATAAAGGCGGATGAGGATACAGTCATCGAAGGCAGGCTTACATATGAAGAGGAAAGGGAAATCCTCTCATCCTCAATAGTCGAATCGGCACAGAACAGACTCAAATCCATCCTTATGACAACCCTTACCACTATGATGGGTGTCGTTCCCATGGCCGTGGCAACTGGAGAAGGCAGCGAGATATATGCATCCCTGGGGCAGGCCATTGCCGGAGGTCTTTTCGCAACAACTCTCATTTCCCTCTTCGTCCTTCCTGTTCTCTACTACACACTTGAGAGGAGAAGAATAAGGAAGATCTACTCAAAGAGCCGCAGGGATGTGAAGAAGCTGGAGGTGAAACTGTGATGAGAAAATTCAGGAAATTCCTTTTATATACAATGCTTGCCGCATCTGCATGCACTCTTTGTGCCGCAGGAGAAGATACTCTGACATTCGACGATCTTGTCACAGCGCTTGAAAATAACAACACCACCCTGCTCCAGAGCATTGAGGACTACAGAAGTGCGACACTTGATGTCAAGGATGCGAAGGCAAACTACCACCCTCAGATCACATACACTATTGCCGGAAGCTATGTGTACAATCATCAGGTGATGGATCTGGATACGAGTTCGCTAGGTAACAAGCTTTCCGATGTTCCATATTCAGTTTATATTCAAAATCCATTTTTTCCAGATGACATAAACAATGCGCTTGCTGTGCCAGTTTCTGTATTAGGTTCCATGATTCCATCAAGTGTTGAAGTTCCAATAGATGTCAGCGATCCCTACTTCAATGCCCAGATTTCCCTAGTCCAGCCTATCTGGACATGGGGAAAGGTGGGAAGCAGCGTCGAGATGTATGAGGAGATTGAAAGTGCCCGAGCCCTTCAGATAGGAGACACCGAAAAACGCCTCATAACCGAGCTTAAAGCCTATCTTGCATCACTGTATTATCTGGAGAAGATCGACAATGTGCTCTCAGAGCTTCAGGCCGACTCTCAGGAACTGGTAACACTTGCACAGGACAGCAGCGATGCAGGAGCACTGCTTGCCGTAGATGCGGCAAAAGCCCGTGTCACCGCAAGCCAGATTGATGTCAGCCGCACTCAGATACAGACTCAGATGGAAAGCATCCTCACAAGCATTGAGACTCTCACCGGTATAAACGACATAACAGCAGACATGATCGATTTCATACCGGATGAGAATTATTTCAAGGAAATGGCAGAGACTGAGCGCACAATGCTCCTGGCCATGGCAACAGGCGGCAGCCAGGCATCAATGCAGATGCTGACCCATATGATAAATGCGGCCCAGGCCGCATCAAAGGCTGCAGACAGATCAATGTACTGGTATCCTGATATAGCACTGAGTGTAAGTGCAAACTACACCGCCCCCATGACAAGCAAATGGGCCGACAACAGCAGCTGGGGTGTAACGGTGGCAGTAGGCCTTCAGGGTACGCTGTGGGACGGCGGCAAGAAGCTGAATGATCAGGACAGGGCAGAAAGTGCAGCCGCGAGTGCACAGATCAGCAGAAATGAAGCTGTCAGCACAATAAAGACCACACTTACTGAGAACCTCAATACAATTGACCTTGCTCTAGCCAATATTGACTACCAGAAGTCAAATATAGAACTCCTCACATCAGAACTTGAACTTGAGGAAAAAAAACTTGAACTCGGCGCCTCAAGCAGAAGCGATGTGCTGAATAAAAGAATCGAGCTCAATCAGGCACGCATTGAGGAGATTACAAACAGGATAAGCCTCGCATCTGCAGTCTACACGGTTGAATACCTGACAGGATACGTTCCTGATACTGTTTCCGACTAACCCTCTGGGCCCCGGTTGAAAGAATCTTCCGGGGCTTTTCTCGAAACAAGCAACCTGATAACAAAAGAAATTGTGATCATTTAACCACATACCCAAAAATAAGATATACTTACTCATGCAAGGAAGTATAAAGAAGATGCAGTTTGAATGGGATGAAGAATAAGTATTGTGAGAATAATATCTCCAATGAAAACAATGAAGAAGAAATGCAACGAGTAGTATGAAAAGAATGACATTGGAAGACGTTAAGGCATATAAACCGAATGCTGAAGAACTTGAACGGGCACGAACTTTCAAGAATACAGATTTCTCCGACTGCCCCAAAATGACAAAAGAGGAATTGAAGAACTTTCACCGTGCAGGTTCGATCTACAAGCCCTTGAAAAGCCATATCTTTCTCCGCCTCGACAATGACATAATCGCCATATTCAAAGCAGAAGGCAAAGGCTATCAGACAAGAATCAACCAGGCTCTCAGGGAATATATTTCAGAACATCCCGAAATGACGAGAGCATAAAAACTACAAAAGTGCAGAATAAGTACCGGCTGATAAGATTCTCCCGGGACTTTCTGCTAATATGAGGATCATGGAAACAATAATTCTCGATCTTGATACAGTCCACCTCTGCGCAGACTCCATCTTCTGTAATGTGGAAAAAGCAGGAGAATAATGTGATTTTGGTTGCAAATATCTCCTTTTTGTGCTAGTAATTAGACATGAAGATAATGGTGCCGGGAGAGGTCAGGATTGTGGATGCATTCAAGGTATTTCCTGACACCATTGCAATATATCAGGATGCTGTTTCCTTCCTCATCGATGTTGTGAATGAACACTATGCCAATGTCTGTGGTCTTCCCTCCCAGAAGGCAATGACATTTATAGAGAGACTTGTCCACTCCACATCCACAAGAGAAGCAGCTTATCCATCTTTCGACATCCGCTTTCATAAGTTTCCATCTTACCTCAGACGCTCTGCAATCTTTGATGCCATTGCTGCAATCAAACTCTACAGGAAGAATCTCGCAGACTGGGAAGTTTCAGACAAGCTTAAGAAGAAGCCTTTCCTTAAGAGGAAGAGAAATGTCATGCCAGCCTTCTACAGGGACAATATGTTCATACTGGACGAGGAGAATGGAGTGTACATGGCATCGCAGAAGCCGGAGAGCCCATCGACGCAGCAGACGAGTATGTCCTGTACTCCTCTGGCCTTGAGATCATTGAGGACGCCCAGCCAGTATTTC
>CASDXQ010000006.1 GCA_949285145.1 uncultured Spirochaetales bacterium
GCAAAGCAGGGTTTGGGGAAGGCACTCCCCAACAAGTTTCCCGCGAGGGGCAAAACCGCAGAATTGCGGATTTTGGCACCGTGGTAGAAACTTGCTCTGAAAAACTGCCGCTTTCCCTCTGTGCGGCTGCTCTCAATATCTACAAAACCGAAGCCGGGCAAAAAGACGGAAAATCCGGCGGCTTTTTTCTTTTGCCATTCCTGCAATTCACAAGGGCGGCTTGGCTGGCTTCCGTCAATATAGCGATTGCGGCGGCGTGTTCTGCCCGCTTTTGTTCCCCTCCACGGATAGAAACGGAAAATGCCAAACGCTCCTTTGAATTTCTTCATCACTACTACGGTAGACAAGTGCCGTTCTGCTAAATCCGGCAAAACTTTTTAGGGCAAACTTCCCCGTCACTCCCTACTACAACGGGAATGTGCTTTTTGCCAAAAATGGACGCAAAAAAAGCAGCAAATCTTTTCAGACTTACTGCTTGTATGCCGCTGTGATTGGCGGCGGGTATTCAGTTGTTAGCGGTCAAAGCGAAACTTGAACAGGCTTTCTATCAGTTTTTGAACGATATACTCCTGCATTTCCACATTGATGTGACCGTCCATTTTGGAATAAGTGCGGATATATCCGGCATAATGGGAAAGGACAGCGGCAACGGCTTCCGGGTCGCCCTCGCTTGCCTTGACTATCGTTTCATAGGGGAGTAGCTGGCTCATGGTGTATGCCCTCCAACTCTGCCCGTAGCTGCTGCAAGATAAGCCGTATGCGCCGCCCTGTGGTGCTGCGTGTCCGTCCGTACCGCTTGCCGATTTCCTTATGGGTCAGGCGTTGGAAGTAGTACAGAAAAATGATTTCCTGCTCTGTTTCCGGCAGAGAGGACAGGGCGGCGGCAAGGCTCGGATTTTCTAATAGAATGGTCTGACCGCAAGCTGTAAATGGGTATTCATCACTTGTCGGCGGCTCGGCAAAATATTCATCTGTGGTACTGAATGGATAATGCTTTTCGCCTATCAGATAGTCAAGGGATATTTCCCGACTGCGGCGGCTGCGTATGCTCCGGGCTGCGTCTATGGCAGCGTGGCGAATGACAATCCGGCAAAAGGCATTGTGCGTGTGTCTGATATGCTCTTGATATTTTTCGTATTCAGTCATGGAAAATCCCCCTTTCTGAATAATGGCAGAGGGCGGCAGCACTCCTTGCTGTCGCCCTCTTGATTACCGAACAGCAAAGACAGGCTCGGCTGGGTTTGCTATTGGCTCTGCGTCTTTGTGGATGGCTCTGATATAATTTTAATTTTCAATTCTTCAACTTCTATCAGACTTTCCTTTTTGCATTTCGGACAGAACAGAGGAAAGTATTTTAATACTGTATCTGCCCTTATCTTATTTCTTGTCTTGTTACCACAAACAGGGCATAATATCCATTTTTCTTGTTGTTCCATTTCAGGCACATTGTTACTCCAAACACTTCAAAATAGGCTCAATATATTTCTTATCTGAAATATCATAAGACGAAGATATAATTTTTATCATTTCTTCATCTTCTTCCGTTTTATCTTTCTTTGCCTTGAGCGATTTAATGAATATCTTCATCATAAGTCTTGATGGGGCAGACATTTTTTCATAATTAAAGCCACCCGGACAATAGAACACATTTACTCTATTTAATTCTGATTCGCTGAAATTCTTTTTAAGTGCGGGTTCAATTTCTGGATTATCTAATGGACTTCCACCAACACAAAACGCAATTAGCTTTTTGTCTGTCCATTTATCTATATTGTTTTTGAACCAACTGAGCTTACTAATGCTTCCTGCACACGCCCAACCTCCAAACACGATTGCTCCATATACGGACAAATTTTTCTTTTTTGCTTCGGATAGTTCAAAACAATCAGCGTCTGTTGCTTCTGCTATCCACTCGGCATAACGCTTTGTAAAACCTGTTTGTGAATTATATATTACTGCTGTTTTCATTTATTCGCTTTCCTTTCTTTCTAACGCTGCTTTCAAAAACGCGTGATAGGCTTGCTCCTGCTGAAAATAGATTTCATCTGTTGATATTCCCGGCGTTGATACAGAAAAAATTGTTCCAATACCAATGGTATAAATCAGCATATTCAAATGTAATTGCTTTGCGCTTTCCAAACTGATTTTTAGCTTTTCCGATATACTTCTCGCTACCTGCGGATTTGCTTCTGCTTGGTATAAATCTTCTAAAGACGCTATGTTTTTTCTTTCTTGCAGAATGAAGATTTTCAAAATATGCGGCTCATCTTTTGCAAGCTGTATATATGCCTGTCCGGTGCTGCGAAACAAATCATTTTTATCAATGTGCGAAGCTATATACCCTTGTATAAAATTCCTTACTTTATCACATACATCATTCCGTAGCCCGTCCATATTGTTACAGTAACTATAAATCGGCTGCACGGAACAACCTATCTTCTGTGCAATACTCTTTACAATAACCTGTTCCATTCCACCTTGTCGTGCAAGTTCAAAAGCGGCATTGACTACCATTTCTTTTGTAATTCGTTGTTTTGGCATTTTCTACCTCCTTGCATAATGTAGTTATATAAATAATTTATATAACTACATTATAATTTAGGGACTGCTTGTATGTCAATAGGCTTCAAAGAAAAGTTACAAATATGAGAAATTGGAGCATGGGCTTAATGCTGCTCCAATTTCGTATGGTAATATTTTGTTGCTCGGAATAGCGGCGGGGCTGGCTGTCCTTGTCTTGTTTTGTTGTGCTTCTTTATTAACCATGAGCATTTTCTGGCGGCATATCTTATAAATGGAGACTGTTTCAGCTATGCTGACGGCAGTCTCTTCATTTTTCTGATTCCTTCTGCCGGTTCTTTATCACCGCATGTACACCGATCTGTATCAAAAGAAGAAAGAATGCAAGGGAAGCAAGGAACAGAAGCACATTTGAGTATCCCAGCTTCTGGTATATCCCGCCTCCGAATGATGCACCTGTGACCTGCCCTACAGTGAGAACACACTCATGAATGACCATTCTTCTTCCCCTGTCAAGCGCACCTGCTGCACTGTGGAAGATGGAGAAACTGTAACACTGTGCAAACAGAACTCCGAAAAGAATGAAGAAAAGCGCAATTGACAAAACGCTTCTGCCTGCAGAGAAAACAAATGCGAGCATCACGAAAATTGCCTGACAAAGATAAATATACCAGGCCTTGAACTGCCAGAAGCGCACCCTTCCAAGCGCCATGAAGGCAAAACAGGTTGCAAGACCCCGCAGGAGAAGCAGGAAGCCGCTTGTCTTCTCCGTAAGAAAAAGTTCTTCCTGTGCATACATCGGAAAAATGTTCAGGACAACGGATAGTGCCGAATAGACAATGAAAACAGCAATCCAGGAATCATAGCGCAGCGGCGTGCTGTGATCGCTTCTCTCTTCATCTTTTTCATTTGTCTTTATATATTCCCTCTCTGGCACAAGGGCTCTTACTGATGGGCAGGATGCAGCCAGAAGCTGAAAAACAATGGCAATGAGCACAAAAAGCACAGCAGCTCCCGCAAGTGCGGCAGATGGTGAATAAGTCACAAGAAATGCCGTCACGTAAGGAGAGATGCCGGTACCGAAAGACCATGAGAAATTGAATGCGCTTGTAAGTCTGTTAAGCCGGCTTCCTTCCGCTCCCCTTGTAATCCATGCCTCGATCTGAGGCCACAGCATGCTCATGAAAAACCCGTAAAGAATGAGAAAAAAGAAAACCAGCGGAATGCCTGCTGTTCTTGTTATCAGAAAAGAAGACAGTGCCATCCCGAGAACTGAAACGGTCACAACCTTGTACGGCCTGAATCTCTGATAAAAGCCGCCCAGTGCAAGACAGCAGATCAGATAAACACTTGTATAAGTGCTTGCCGCCGCACCGACAACAGCTGCGGATGCCTCAAGCGTATAACGCAGGTAGTAGACCAGAGCCAGATTCACCATGCTTATCGTAAGCTGCCCCAGCAGCGATGCTGCATTAAGTGCCCAGAACTGAGCCTTCTCTTCTCTTTCTTTCATAAAACGTACTGTACGCTTTTCCCTGTTATTATGCTAGAATGCAGGTATGGAAGAGATTGAAAAACTTGCGAAGGAAGTCATTGAGAAGAAGCTTGATCTCATAGAAACGGCAATAGAAAACCGCATTGATCCTCTGCTTCTTGAATACCATACCGCATTGCTGGGCGGGGACATGCAAAAAGCTGAAAGATTGAAAACCGGAATTGATGAGAAGGAAAGGAGCAGAAAGGAGCTTGAGGATGAGCTCCGGAGACTGGGGGATGAAATTGGAAGCAGGAAAAAGCATCCTTGCATGACATAATCGGTGATTTTTCAAAAGAAAACCGGTTACTGGCAGTTTCCCTATTTAAAAAAACACAGTTTTAAGGTTAAAATCAACTGATATAAAAGCAAAAACAGGTAGACGAATATGAAGATACTGCTGTGCACTGACCGTTATTACCCTGCAATAAGCGGTGTTGTCACTTCAGTGATGACACTCAGAAAGTACCTTGAAGCAGCCGGTCATGAAACACGAATCCTGACACTTTCAGACACTGTCTCTTCACATGTGTGCAATGATATCGTCTATATCGGCAGTTTTGATGCGGAGAAAATCTATCCGGATGTCAGGATAAAACACCCGGTAAACAAAGCCAATCTTGACTCTCTCATCAAGTGGCATCCTGATATAATACACTGCCACACGGAATTTTCGACATTTTTCCTGGCAAAGCACATATACAGAGCCTGCCGCTGTCCGATGGTGCTTACCTACCATACGGACTATGAGGACTATGTTCACTATGTCGCCCTGAGCCGGAAATTCGGCCGCAAACTCGTGATGAGATACATACGCTATGTATGCAAATACATGACCCGTGTGATCTCCCCTACGGAAAAAACCGCGGAAATCCTGCGCAGCTACCGCATTCCATCTCAGATCAGCATCATTCCCACTGGGCTTGACCTGGAACGTTTCACCCGCAAGGGAAGCGAAGAGGAACTGGAGAGAATCAGAAAGCATCATGGTATAAGAAATGATATTCCCACCATGATTTATGTAGGCAGACTCGGCAAAGAGAAAAACCTCACTGAAATAGTCGACTTCCTGGTAAAATATGAAAAAGAAGATTTCCAGTTTGTGATTGTAGGTGACGGGCCGGACAGGGCTGAGATAGAAGCACATGTGAAAAACAGCAGGATAGCTTCCAGGACAATCTTCACAGGAATGATCAGACAGGAGGAGATAGGAATCTATTACCAGCTCGGGAACCTGTTTCTTTCCGCTTCAACCAGCGAAACACAGGGGCTTACATACATCGAGGCAATGGCATCAGGAACCCCCCTGCTGTGCCGCAGGGACAAATGTCTTGACGGTGTTGTCGAAGACGGTGTGAACGGATTTCTTTTTGAGAATGAAAGTGAGTTCCGCAGCAAGATAGAGTACTTCTTCTCGCACAAAGAAGAATGGCCGTCAATAAAGAAAAAGGCTCAGGATAAAGTCATGGAAAGATACGGAGCCGTGAAATTTGCCTCGGATATACAGAAGCTTTATGAAGAAGCCGTGAGGGATTTCCGCCCTTATAAGCCAAGTCTGCTGCACTTTATCTATATAAAGCTCGTGGAAAGTCTGCCGTGGGTGTGACAACTCTCCAAGCTGAAGGCAGCTTTCCTTTCCGGGAGATTTTCCTGCTTCCTTAAGAACAGGGAACAGGCTCATCAGCACAGTCCAGCGCATCAAGCAGGTAATCCATCATATAAGGAAGCACATATTCATCCCTGAGCTCTACTGACAGACCTTCCATTTCTTCTTTCTCACCATTGCCGTAGATCACGAGTCTGGCAGGAGAGAGAAATCCTCTGGTGCCGTATTCCCTCTGGATTTCCTTTACTGATTCGCCAGTTGAGGATGCAAGGGAACGCAGGTCAATGGATTCCAGAGAGACAACACACACTGTGTCACCGCCATGCTTTGCAATAAGAGAATAATGTATATAGACAATGTCCTCGCCGGAAGCCGACGGCGGCATTTTCTCGAACAGGATATCAATATCGCCGGCAGTGAACCGTCTGACAATATTCACACCTTCTCCGGGCAGCGACGGAAAATCATGACGGGTTAACGGAATACAGGACGAAATATCGACAAGCATATCACACACGCTCCAGAAGATTCTCAAGTGTCAGGGAGGCAAATGCCTCTTCCGAACAGTTTTTCACCTGCTCGGCAACAGCCTGACCTGCCGTTGTGATCTCAGAATGAGCATCAAACCCATATATGGCATCAAAAATTTCCCTGAGATATATCTGATCGAGAGGACGGGCAGGTACATAGCTGGCGCTTTTGCCTTTATTGATCTCTATGATCAGGTGATTTTCACTGAGAAGTCCGATGTATCCTCCAAGAACGGATGGAGTGATTGCCAGCTTTCTTGAAAGATTCTTGCGTGTTATCGCTCCGTTTCCTTTTTTATATCTGTCACCAATGACCATCATCATGTTTACGGCATCCGTGAGCTGGCGCGATGGGGTCTCCGCCTCACCTGACAGCTGGCTTGATTCCGGCTTGAACTGATGAACGTAAATCACTTCCGCACTCACCAGGATGATATACCAGCAGGCATAAAGGAAGACAAGAAGGAAAAGCACAGCGGCAAGGGAACCGTATATGACAGAATATCCCACGGTACGGGACACGATGGTTTTGAATACCGCGAAAAGGACAACCAGGCAGACAGCCCCGGTTATCGATCCGAGCAGAGCCGAACGGGAGCGGATCTTTGTATTCGGCACAAAATAATACAGCAGGAACAGAACAGCTGTGATACCGATGAAACTCACCAGTGAGGAAAGCATATCCTTAAGCACATTCGCAGGTTTTGCCTGTCCGTCATTCACGACACTGACTGCATAGCTCATAAAGGAAGTGTTGAATGAAATGATGACGGCAAGAAACACCACGCCCACAAGCAGGAATGTAAGGAATGCAGTGAAGCGCCTGAAATTTCCGCTGCTGGGTTCCGTCCTGAAAATCTGATTTATCACCATGTATACTTTATTGACAAGAAAAGTCGCTGTTATGATGAATGAAACAAGACCGAAGACGCCAAGTCCCATCGCATTTGTCGAGAACTGCTGGATGAGAAGAAGCAGCTGATCCCCCATTGTCGGGCCGAAAATATCCTCAAGAAGAGCCTCAAGGACGGACATGAAAGGCTGAAGCAGATTGAATACTGTCAGAAATGCGATGAAGAAAGTGACACACGGCACAATAGCCACAAGCGTGGAATAAACCAGCCCTGATGCCATTATCGTGACATTGCTCTGGCCAATGCCCTGCACTGCCCTGATGATTACAAATCCGATGTCCTCCATCAGATCCATGAACCTTCCTTTAGGTTCGCTCTTATGTCCGTTTTCCTCTGGAATACCTGTACTGTCACTCATGAGCCGAATCTTCGCGCAATCTCCGTAAGATATGAGCCAATATAATCATAAACATCCATCTTATCAAGTTCATTGAGGATTTCATGACGGTCATCATGAAAGAGTCTGACCTTGACCTCCCTCACTCCGGCACTGCGGTACATATCGGCAGCTTTCAATACTCCTTTTCCATATCCGCCAACAGGATCTGCATCACCCGAGACGATCAGCATCGGCAGATCAGACCCTATTTCCTTTGCTTCATCCTTATCATTTGCCTTCTCGATGAGAGTGATCAGATCTATGAAGAACTGGGATGAACAGACAAAGCCGCAAAGCGGGTCATCAATATATTTCTGCACCTCGCTCTCATCACGTGTAAGCCATTCAAGCCCGGTTCTGACAGGAGCAAAACGCTTGTTATATGAACCGAAACTGAGCTTATTTAGAAGATGATCCGGCATCCTGGAACCGTTTTTTTCCGCATTCCGCCGCGCAATGGCTTTTCCGATACTGCCTGCAATACCTTTTCCGGCACCGGAGCCCATGATAACAGCCGCAGCGAAATAATCAGGAACACGAGTCAGTTCACAGCGGGTGATGAAAGACCCCATGGAGTGACCCAGGATGAAATGGGGAAGCAATTCATGCTCATTCATGATAAGCTGATCCACCGCAATGGAATCCTTTACAACGATATCCCATCCGTTTGAAGGAGCGAACCATCCTCTCTCCTCTTCTTCCATCGTAAAACCGTGTCCCCTGTGATCCTGTGCATATACTATGAAACCGAGAGAATTCATATAGCGGGCAAAATCATCATAGCGCAGAGAATGCTCAGCCATACCGTGGTTGATATGCAGCGTACCGGCAGGCTTTTCAACATCATTCCACATCCTGACAAAAAGGCGATGCCCGTCCTTCATTTCCAAAAAGCGCTCAAGCATATGAAAACCCCTTGAATTCTGATACAATTATAATATCGGAAAAACGGAGGACGGGCAATGGAGAAATTCACATATTTTGCCGTATCAGACATTCATGGGAACATGGAAGCACTGGAAGCAATCCTCGCCCTGGCGGAAAAGGCAGAAGCTGACAGACTGTTAATCGCAGGAGATCTGTGTCCCGGGAAGCTGTCCTTTGCACTGAGACTCCTGAATGCATCTTTTCCATATGTCGCGGTAAAAGGCAATTGCGACCGTATCTGGGATTTCATGGACTGCGGACTGCCTGTTCCAAAAGAAAGCGTTTATTTTGAAATGCCGGATGGCCGTCACATAGGCATGACACACGGTCACAGCATTTATTCACCTGAAGATTTTCCATTTCCGCTGGTAAAAGGAGATGTTTTCATACAGGGACACTCACATGTTCCATCTCTTTTCACAGATGAGAGAGGCATAATCCATCTCAACCCGGGATCCCCTTCACGCCCGCGGAGCATGGACGGCGCGACATGTGCCGTAATAAGGGGAACAGGAATCGAAATACACAGAATCAGCGGATGGAAGAAAATAAGCTCGCTTTCCTTCTCTGCCAGTATTTCAAGAACATGAAACAGCCATGCATGCATATTCTGCATTATCTGTCTGACAAAACCTCAGCAGCCTGCCTTTCTCCTGATATACTCCATTTCAGAAAGATATCCGCTCTTTAACTTCACGCTGTTCACCTCATCCGTATATCCGCTTCGTCCGGGAAGAAGAAATATGGAAGGGATGGCGGAAGGCTCCGGATTCAGGCTGTCCAGCCGGGTTACAGATTCAAGGCCTTCAGCAATCAGGTCGTCATTCTTCATCTTTCCGATTGAAAATCCTCTCATCACCGTACGCAAGAGGACAATACTGTTAAAAACAGAAAAAGGAACTGAATCAAAATAAAGAGGGAGCATAAAGAAAGCAGGTATTCCCATATCCTCCATAGCATGCGTATAAATCCTCAGATACGCAGCCGCCCGCCCGGTGAGCTCGCCTGCGAGCTTTCCTCTGAGGTTTTTCACAAGATCAGCATAGCATGGCGTATTCTCTCCATATATGGAAAAAAGAGCCTGTGCATGCGCGCCTCTGAAATCATAAACGCACGGCTGCCCATCAATGGAAGGAGCATCAGGGAATTCATCAAAACCGCGGGAAACAATTTCACCTGCTCCCTTGCGCGAGGCAATGAGAGAAAGTATCCTGCATTTTTCCTCAATGGAAGTGTTCTTCACAGCCGGAATCGTGTAGACAGGATTATCAATAGTGTTCAGGTAGGAAAGCATCTCTCCCGCCGAGCACGGATCAAGACCCAGATTCAGACAATGATGAAGAAGTGCCGTCACTTTCTCAAGTGAGAAAATTCCGAGATTGCTGCCCAGACACATGGCTTCCTTCCAGGACGGAAGCCTCCTTGCCGTCGCAGCGTCTACAAGCGAACAAGGAAGGGGACATAAAGGGCATCCTGTCTTCTCGACCTTGTATTCACGGCTCTGGCTTTTTCCATCAAGCGCCTTCAGACGCGGATCATAATAAGGGCTGAATGCATTTTTCGGTGCCCAGCCATAAGAAGAACCGTAATCAAGCAGAACCGCCGAACCATAGAGAGCCATATCCGCCATGAGAGTACTTCTGTTCTTCTTTCTTAGAGTACAGGCAGGCTTTTCATCATCTTCAAGAACAGAATGTGAGATGATCCCCTTGAAATTCATCTTCCCCATCAAAGGGGCAAGTCCGCCATGTCCGGTCGTTATGCCGCTGTCGCAGCAGCATATTGAAAGCGGGCTCTGTTTCTCTCCGGCCTCTCCTATCGCCATGAAGCCGTCATCAGGAGAGGAAAGCAGAACCTCGGCAAAGCGGTAAGGCGAAGAGAAACGTATATTCTCGCAGTGATAAACAGCAAGAGTGTCGTCACTGATGTAAAGATAGGAGAGTTTTGAGGAAACACCGCTCACGATGATGGCTTTTATGCCGTTTCTCTTCATATGGAGGGCAAGTACAGGCTGGGCATAATCACGGCAGATTCTTCCTTTTGCATTCTTATATAAGGCAATCATGCCGCACAGGTTGAATTCATTACAGGGGAAAGCCAGAACAAATGATGAATCATCCGCACTCCCATAAAGAGAGGAAATTGAGAAACCATCGTCAACGGGTTCTTCCCTTATGCTCTCATCATTCAGTGAAATGTAGACTATCCTGCTGTCCATAATGGAAAAGATACTCAATAAGCATGGATGATAGCAATAACAGAGAGAAAATATTTTAATCCATTCTTCACAGCCGCCTTTCAGCTTTCCTGCATGAACCGGTACATCCTTTCCCTTCTTTCGTCAGGATATAAAGTGAAAGAAATACCGGTGTCATCCTGATCAGATACAGCGCCTGCTAACTCATTGATGATGCAGAAAAGACAGCCCAGCCCAATGAGTTTCCATTGACGCAGTATGGAAATTCCTTTACCCTCACCCGTTTTCATCCTTATACTTTAAGGTATGAACAAAGTAACTGTCTGCTATAATGGGAAAACAGCTGAAACCGAAAGAGGAATCATGGTAAAAGACTTTCTAAGGCTTGAAGGCAAGCAGAGATATGAAGACAATCCTGTTGCCGGAGTTCTTGTCAACGGAGAATTCAAAAGTCTCAGTTTCTCCATAATCCACCGGTACACCAGAATTGAACCGGTAATGCTGTTCTCTACGCTCGGCAAAAGGATATACAGACATTCCCTGTGCTTTCTCCTTTCATATGCCTGTGCAAAACTGTATCCGCAGCATCATCTTGAGATCGGGCACAGTCTCGGAGACGGCTTTTATTTTCATTTCACCGATAAACAGATCTGCGACAGAGATGTGGAGAACCTTTCTTCATTCATGCAGGAAACAGTCAGTGCCGACAAACCTGTCCACCTTGAGAAAATCCCTTACACTGAAGCTCTTGAAAGATTCAGCACACGCAATTTCAAACATACTTTCCAGCTTCTCAATTCCCGTAATGATGGAGACATAACAACATATTCAATAGATGATTACATTGATCTGTCCTATGAACCTCTTGTAACAAATACAGGGATTCTGTCCGTGTGGAAGCTGCAGAAATACAATGACGGGCTTCTCCTGCGTTACCCGCAGTCCAGAGATTTTACAAAAATACACGAATTCAAAGACAATCAGCTGCTTTTTTCTGTTTTCCAGAATACTGAAAAGGAAAACAAAATCCTTCATGCAGAAGCACTGGGAGAACTTAACGATATTGTTTCCAGAGGCCGTTCTTCTGCTCTCATACAGATGGCAGAACTCATGTTCAACAACAGGATAATGGAAGTTGCAAAAAGCATAAAAGCGAAAGGCAGTGTGAAAATAGTATATATTTCAGGCCCGTCATCATCCGGAAAGACCACATTCTCTCTTAAACTCGGCATGCAGCTTAAGGCACTTGGTTATCAGCCGCTGAAAATCTCTCTTGATGATTACTACCACCCAAGAGACAAAGTCCCTGTAGACAATGACGGCAATAAGGATTATGAAGCACTTGAGGCTCTTGATCTGGATTTTTTCAGAGAAAACCTGAATGAACTGCTAAATGAAGGGCAATGTTTTCTGCCTCGTTTTTCTTTCATCGAAAATAAAAGAAATATGTCAGAGGAACCGGCAGTGATGAATGAAAACACCATATTGCTGGTCGAAGGCATACATGGACTTAATCCGTCACTTGCTCCTGATATTGATGAAGGGCTCACTTTCAAAGTCTATATTTCAGCACTCACATCAATGATCATTGATGACCATAACCGTATAAGCACAACCGACAACCGCATGATAAGACGTCTTGTAAGGGATCATCGAACCAGAGGCGTGAAAACAGAAGAAACACTCGGCATGTGGCCTTCAATTGAGAGAGGAGAGAAAAATTACATCTTCCCATATCAGAATGAGGCAGATGTGATGATCAACAGTGCAATGCCATATGAGCTTGCAGCTCTTGCACCACAGGCCATCAACCTGTTGCGTTCTGTAAAACCTGATACGGATTATGCTTATGCAACGGCAAGAAGGCTGCTGAAATTCCTGGAACTCATATATACAATACCAATGGACAATATTCCTAAAGATTCCATTACAAGGGAATTCCTCGGAGGTTCAGTTTTTGATGCGGGGTGAACTTCATTGACAGACCTGCATTTTATTGCTGAATCTGCAATCAGAGTTCCATCATATGATGAAGCGCCTCCTCGCTCCCATAAAGGAATCAGAACAGCACTTTTACCTGTCATCAATGTTTCCTGTATTTAAGTTTTTTACGCTGGACATCTTCAATCGGAAGGATTTCTTCTTTCTTGAAAGTCAGAGCAGCATGTACATCTTTCAGATCCTGGGCAAGTTTTGCCATATCAGAAGGCTCAAGGGATGCTGCATGGTCAGTCCCTTTCCATGTCCTGTCCAGAGTGAAATGCCTCTCTATGATATGTGCGCCAAGAGTGTATGCTGCAACATCAACAGCAATGCCGAGGTGATGACCGGAAAATCCTATGGCTTTTACTCTGGATTCATACTTTTCCATCAGTCTGCTGATTTCAAGCAGACATATATCCTGATATGGAACAGGATAGCCCGATGTGCAGTCGAATATGACAAGATCCTCTGCTCTTCCGTTGGATTCAAAAAGAGAGACAATCTTCTCTTCTTCCTCATGCGTTGTCATTCCGAATGAAAGCTGAATCTCTCCTTTATAGTTGTCACAAAGCCACTGCAGCATTTCATAATGGGTATTGCAGGCTGAAGGAATTTTAATGAACTTCGGCTTGAGAGATGCGATTTCCTTTGCACTCGTCATATCCCAGACGGAGGTGGAGTAGATTATTCCGGCCTGTTCGCACCATTCTTTGAGCTGGGCATGCTGGTCAACTGTGAATTCCAGAGCCTCCCTGTGTTCTCCATATGTCTTTCCATATGAGTTTTCCGGATGTGGGTGCGGTGCATTGTACTGCTCTTGAGTCAGCAGTTCTTTCGGACATCTTTTCTGAAATTTAATCGCATCCGCCTTGCAGAATATCGCGGCTGTGTTTATGAGTTCATGTGCAATCTCCATTTCTCCTTTATGATTGCACCCGGCTTCAGCTATTAAAAATGGTTTTCTGTATTCCATGACATGAAAAGAATAGCAGATGACGGAAACAGGAACAACAGAAATGTAGGAAAAGCTCAGATATCTTTGTCGACAATATCCTGCTTGTATCTTATCAGGGCTTTCAGCTGATAATAATCCTTAGGTGTCGTGACCTTTATATTGTCATTGGAACATGGCACGATATGCATCTTCATTCCGTAATGGTTCATCATCGTACAGGAATCGATGAAACCGGTAATACCGTCCGCAAGAGCTTTCCTGTGACACGAAAGGATGTCTTTCAGGAAGAAAGACTGCGGCGCTTTTGCATAAAAACTTACAGATCTGTCCTCAAGCTGCTTCACCTCTCCTCCCTTATCGCAAAGGATGACAGTTTCAATTGCAGGCGCACTGGAAATACCGTTTGAGAATTTCCTGACAGACTCGATATTGGCACTTATGAGCTCATCATCGATAACAGGCCTCACTCCGTCATGAATCAGGACAATATCATCATCCCTGTCCTTATGTTTCTCTGCCTCGCAAAGTCCATTGTATATGGAAAGCTGCCCGCTTTCCCCGCCTTCGACAATTGAGAGGACTTTGTCAAGAGAATATCTGGAAACAAGCTCTTTCATATAAGAAATCCAGTCTTTATGGCATGCAACATATATCGCATCTATTTCTGGATGATGCTGAAATTTCTCTATCGTATAGATGATAATCTCCTTGTCATCTACCTTCAAAAACTGTTTCGGGCAGTTGCCGATTCCCATTCTGGAACCGATTCCGCCGGCAAATATCACGACATGATTCATCAACTCATCCCTGTCACTTTCAATTTTTCCATGCCCAGTATACAATATATCCATCTGTTTTTACAGCTGAGATGTCTCTGGAGCAATTTTACCATGGTACTGCAAAATAATGATAAATGGATAAATCAGATTGATTACGTTCTTTCTTCTTTCACTCTTATCGACGAAATGAAAGGCAAAAGCATATTGATCACAGGAGCGAGCGGACTGATCGGTTCTTCAATAACGGATCTGCTGATCAGATTCAATGAAACCCATGAAACGAAAATAGAAATATATGCATGCGGCAGGTCTTGCGGAAAAATGAGGGACCGGTTCGGCGAGTATGCAGGAAAAGATTACTTCCATTTTGTTCAGTTCAATACCGCAGACAGCGTTTATTCGGATCTGCCGTATTCGGATTTCATCATTCATGGTGCCGGCAATGCAACTCCTGACCTTATATCAGCCCAGCCGGTGGAAACAATGGTGAGCAACTTCCATGGAATGTATTCACTTCTGGAACATGCAAAATCCAAACATGTCGGCAAGATCTGTTATATAAGTTCAAGCGAAATCTATGGTGAAAGAAAGGAATGCACAGACAAGCCGTTTAAAGAATCAGACAAAGGTTCAATAGATCACATGAATACAAGAAATTCATATTCCATCAGCAAGCTTGCAACGGAAACATTGTGCCTATCTGCCGTAAAAGAATGGAATATGAATGTTGTCATAGCCCGCCCCGGACACATTTACGGCCCGTGTATAAGTCCTGAAGACAAACGTGTCTCGGCACAATGGATAGTCAATGCCGCACAGGGTGAGAAGATCATCATGAAAAGTTCCGGAACAAAAATCAGAAGTTATTGCCATTGTCTTGATTGTGCAACAGCCCTGCTGACGATTCTGTTAAGAGGCAGCAAAGGAGAAGCATATAACATTTCGAATCCGGATTCGGTAATAAGCATAAAAGACATGGGAATGTATCTGGCCAGGGCGGGAAGAGCAGATTTTCTCATTGAAGAGGAAAAACAGGAAAATGAGATGTACAACACCATGACAAATTCTTCTCTTGACAGCGGAAAACTGCTTGCGCTGGGATGGAAAGGATGTTTTGATGCGGAACATGGCTTCCAGTGTGCTGTCGATGTACTGAAAAACGGAACAAAATCTTCCTGAGAATGTAACTTCGGAACAATCCACTTGTTATATCTTTGCTTATTGGTTATGATGTCACAAGTGCTTGAGGGAGGAGACTGGATTTACAATGCGCGGAGCAATGTTATACGTCAATGCGGGAAAAGGACATTATATCCCGGCAGTAGCATTGGCAGAGAGTTTCAATAATGCAGGGCACAGCGCAATCGTAGAAGACCTTTTCATAGTAATGGGAACTCCTTTCTGGGAATGGTTCTGTAAATATGACTGGCGTTTTCTCCTCCACCACCCCAGACTCGAAGGTGTTGTCCACAGCTTCACAGATACATCCCTAAGCGCTTTTCTCATAAAGAACCAGGGACTGACAAAAGCCCATCTGTCAAGTCTGAAAGCATGGTATGTGAAATATAAACCGGAATTCATCATATCGACCAACTTTCTTGGCGGAATCATTCTCCCGCCTGCCCTGAAGAAACTGGGCATTGACATTCCGGTTTTCCAGTATGCCGCAGATGTTTTTGACACTCCGCGCTCCGGAATCTGCAAAGACCTTACGAAAATGTATCTTCCCACTGAGATAGGATGCAGGAATGCGATCAGAAAAGGACAGCCGGAAGAAACTGTCTCGCTCTGTCCTTTTCCGCTTCAGTCCTATATAAAGAATTACAAGCCTGCCGGGCAGAAGGAAATAAGGGAGAAGCTCGGGCTGAAAGACAAATTCACAATACTTTTCGCCCTCGGAGGAGAAGGTATCGGACATCCCGATTTTCTCTACAAAATGGTTGACAGGGGATACAACTGGCAGATAGTCGCCATCGGCGGAATGAGCAAATCGACAAATGCCGCATTTGATAAATTCTGCAGAGAATTCCCGTATGTGGATTTTCACCGGCCCGGTTTTGTCAATAATGTGAATGAATACCTGGAAGCATGTGACATCCAGATAGGCAAGGCAGGAGCAAATGCGCTGATGGAATCGATTTATCTGCACAGACCCTGCATTATTTCTGATATCCTGTATGCGGCAAGGGCCACAAAAGCCTTCTTTGCGGAAAATGAAGTCGGCTGGTGTGAAGACAAGGTATCGAAACAGGTCAGCATAGCAGAGTCATATTTCAACAACCATTCATTATTGGATGACATGGCAAGCCGTTATGCAAGACTTCCGATTGAATTCAGCTCGGATGCCTTCATGGAACTTATCATAAAGGACACAGACGAATTTTACGCAAAGAAAAAATAATCGTAATATTTCTTCTGTTTCATTCATTCTGTCCTGGCAAATTGCATGGGATCAAAAGAGAAGCCTACTGAGACCTGAAGATTATTCCAGGGGTTGTTCTCAATATTGTTGTAGTTGATCCTGTACTGATATGTCATGCAGCATGTCATGGTGAAAGACGGATGCGGCATCCATTTCAAAGAAAGATCCGCAAGCAGGGTATGTTCAATTACACCTGTCAGGGCAAAATCATAGAAATGGTCTTTGTCATTGCCAGTCGACTGCGGATTCTGGTTCTGTCCTGCAGAATACTTTATTCCCCTGTCTCCGTGTGCTCTGTACATCAAAGCATAAGAGAAATCAATGCATCCGTCGTACATCAGATAATTTCCGCCATAGGATACCGCTATTGTGTCAGGACCGTATTTATACCCTGAATAAGAAATGTCTGATTTATCTCCAAGATAATAGCCTAGAATGAAATCCTGATTCTCACTATCTCCACCTTCCAGATAATTCAGATAAAGATAAGGGCTGGTATATACAGCCTCAAGATGATTTTCCCAGAAACCGTTCACTCCCGCATATACATGGCTTAAATTCACAAGACCTCCCATTGCATTCGGGAAGGCATTGCTGCCTGATGCTGCTTCATTCGGAAGCATGAACTGGTCAAGGACAAACTGTGCATGTATTCTCACTCCGGCTCCGGGGGCTGCCGACAATGTGAAGCTTGTGATGTTGTTTTGCCAGTAACCGGATGAAGAGCTGAAGCCGTTCCAGTTGTGGATGAACATGAAAGGATTGAACATCCTGAGATCAACAGCAGTACACGTCTGGATGATGGCACCCTCATTCAGTGACACGGATACCCTGTCATTGAAATCAAAACTATATGAATGCGTTATCCTGACCTGGTGTTTTCCATCAAATGACATCTCCCCTTCAAGGCTGTTGATGTCATCAGCATCATTTCTTTTCTTCTCCTGGTCAAAATGCGTATAGGTGAAATCATATGAAAAGAAATCATCATAAAAGGAAAGCTTTGCAAAATCCTGATACTGGAAATTGTCCGCAACAAGCAGATTTCCCGTATATCCGCTGCCCATATTCAGCTTTCCCCTTCCGATATAGAAATTCATGAATGATGCACCAAGAGAAACCCCTGCTTCAAACGGCATCCGCCTCTGATAGCTCTCACCACTTCCTTCTATGAATATATTCTGGGAGAATGCTTCATCATACTGCCTGTCATAATATTTGATCTTATATGGAAAGCTCAGTATTCCATAAACATATTCAGCCCACTCGAAATCAAAGTCAAGAGAGAGGAGAGAAAGCCTGTCTTTGTATCCTTCAAACCAGTCCTGTGCTTCAGCATGATCACCAGCCTTGAAATAAAGCTGGGGACTTATGACAGTATCCAGATCAAACATCATTGTCTGCGATCTGTATACAGCGGGCGGCAGTGCAACTGATGAGAGGACATCGTCATATACCCTCTTCACTCTGACAGGCAATGCGGTGCTGTCTATATCTGAAAGTGTCTTTTCAAGTGCACTTCCTGTAACCGGCGTGACTTCATGCGGCCCCGTGATATTGGAAACCTGAGCCAAGTATCTCACCATTTTATACTGTATGTCATCATGGTTATATGTTTTCTGACCTGCAGAAAGCGGAATGACACAGATCAGCATGATCAGAACTGACAAAATTATTTTCCTGTTCACACAATTTCTCCAGACATGAAAAATACAGCAGGACAGATCAGACCGTCTGCTGCTTTTCCCTTGCAGCTCTGCTGAAAACTTCAAGCAGATTCGATGCAAAGTTTTCAAGAGAGTACTTATCAACACTTTTCAGCGCAGCTTTCCCCATTCCGGTTCTCATCTCCTCATCATCAATCAAAGGTATGAGTGCTGCCTTGAACTCCTCATCAGTTGTGAAATCAAAGCCGTTCACCCCCGGAATCAGGGACATATCAAGCGCAGAGTCTCTTCTGCATACTATGGGAAGTGAACAGGCAAGAGCCTCAATATATGTCAGTCCCTGAATTTCACTCATGGAGCTACTTATATAGATATCTCCGGCTTTGTAATATTTCCACACCTCGCTCATTGCAACATTTCCCGCGAACCTCACGCAGCCGGAAAGCCCAAGATCAGCAGCCATCTGCTCAAGGATTTCCTTCTGATTTCCGTCCCCCACAATCAGCAGCTTCACTGCCGGCCTGTCATTGATCAGGGATCTGAAATGAGTGATGCTTTCGCCGACATTCTTTTCCTCGCTCAGCCTGCAGACAGAAACAAGAACGACATCATCAGGGGAAAAACCGTATTCAGCACGTATGCGGTTTCTCTCATCCGCTTCCAGAACTTTCTCAAGATGTGCAAGATCAAGCCCTACAGGAATGATTTTCATCGGGTTTTTCACATCATATCGAGAAAGCAGTTCATAAACTTTGCCTGTCGGACAGATTATGAAATCGGCTTTACTGAGGATTTTCGGAATAAAAGTGCTTGTGGCCCATTTCCATACACGTGTGCTCTTCGTGAAATGCACGCCGTATGAATCAAAATCAGTATGGCAGGTATGGATCAGCGGAATATGAAGCTTCCGTGCAGTCTTTTTTGCATAGACCATTGTGAAAAATTCACATTGTGAATGAACTATGTCAGGCCTCCACTCATAAATATCTTTCAGAAACGGATCATTGAATGCGATTGTCGCATACGAATCCTTATACAGCTGAGGAAAATTGCTCCGGATATAATATACACCGTCTTCATACCGGGATTCGTTATCTTCATTGATAGTCAGTATGCGTACTTCATGGCCCTTGCTCTCAAGACACTTGCGCTCATTCAGAACAGCAGTCGTAACCCCGCACTGGAAAGGCAGATAAAACTCTGTCGTAATAAGTATCTTCATCCATATCCTCTGTATTATCAAAGCTTAATCGAGATTATGATTAACAGCAAGCATATTTTTCTTCTGTCTCAGGCCGGAGAGAGACATTGTCATGACAGTACGAATTTTGCGATAAGCGGTCTGGCCAGTCTGATAAAAGACCCGATTCCCATAAGCAGTCCCAGCCGGCCTTTCATCAGACATGATACGATCAGGCTGCCGGGAAACTTCACCTCCCTCAGGCTGATCTGCCTCAGTGCGCACGCAAGAACCGGATCACTGCATATCATGGAAACGGTTTCTTTCTTTTCTGCACCCGTTTTTGCGCTGATATAGAAAAACTCATTGTAATAGGCTGAAATGGCAAAAAAAGCCCGTTCATAACATATTTGCCTGCGGTACCTCTCATCAGCAGAAAGCCCTTCCAGATATTCACATAAAAAAGAAGTTTCCCTGAATACATTTTCCTTGTAATTGTTCATTATCGAAGAACTGTTTGTAAGATAATTATAATAAGGCTTGTGAGGAAGCACGGAGACAGATGAGGCATTCATGATGACAGAAGCAGACAATGCAAGATCCTCTCCTATTATGATTCTTTTTCCTTTCAGCGAAGCTGTACTGGAAATGAAAAGATCTCTTCTGAATACTTTTGTCCACACATTGGGAATTATATCCCTGTTTCCATACAGATCATGCGTACAGAAAAGTTTTGTAATTATCCTGTCTTCAACCTCTTTCCTGCCATAGAGTCCGCTTTCCACCCTGTTCTCGATTCCAACCGGTCTCCGGTTATCAGGAAAGACACGGCGGGCATCAAAAAGAATGACATCAGGTCTGTTTTCCTCAAGTTCATGCGGAATGTCATAAAAGAAATCATCATTCAGGCTGTCATCCACATCCATGAAGTAAAGATACTCTCCTGATGCAACGACAACACCTTCAATACGCGATCCGGGCAACCCGATATTTTCTATATGAATGCCTCTGACTCTGGAATCAGTCAGCATCGCATTTTCAATGAGTTCCCACGTATTGTCTGTCGAGCCGTCATCAACCACGACAAGCTCCATTTCATCAGTCAGTCTTTCCCTGACAGATCTGATACATGACTCAACAAATTCTTCCCCGTTATAAACCGAAATAATTATAGAAAGCAGCATTATTTCCAATCCTGTCTCAGTAAGAGTACAATGCAATCAAGCTTTATGAAAAGAGGATTTTATGTTATCGTGATCTCATGGTTAAGATGTCTATTGCAGAAAGGCAGCAGGCCGGACTTGGAATTCTTGCAGAAATAAAACGGGTGTGTGCTGATCTTGGCATAAATTTCTACCTTGCCTACGGGACTCTGCTCGGAGCTGTAAGGCACAAAGGCTATATTCCATGGGATGATGATATCGACATATGGATGTTCCGCAATGACTATGAACTGTTTCTCAGCCGCTTTAATGAACTTTCCTGTGAGCAATATAAAGCATACTCAACCCTGAACATTGAAAATTATCCTTATCTTATGCCGAAAATAATTGATACACATACTCATGTAAGGGAAAAGTTCTTCTCGGAATGTCCTTATCTGGGGGTATGGGTTGACCTGTTTCCTGTTGATTATCTTTCACAAGAAGGCAAAGAAAATACAGAAAAGCTTGTGAAACTCGAGCATAAGCGCTGGTGTTCTTTGTTCAGACAGTCAACAGCAGTCGGCAAAGCAAAGCTCATCGGATACAATTTTATCCAGACAGATACCAGGCTGTCCGATTTTTCCGTGAACCCTGCATATTATGTCAATCTGATTCATGAAATGCACAGATGCACGGACTACCATGATGAAGTGAGAAGCCCAACAAGTGAAAACAGTTTCCGGTTGTTTTACGATACAAATGATTTTGACAGCATCATCTATGCACCGTTCGAGAACCTTGAACTTCCTATCCCTTCCGGTTACGACAATCTGCTGAGAAAAGTCTATGGCAATTATATGCAACTGCCCCCTGCAGCAAAAAGGAAATTCGATGGTCATCTTATATATGCATGCAAGAAGGATGAATATACAAAATGAAAAGATTTCTGATTTGCTTTCTGATCTTCACTTCCGCCGTATGCCAGCTGTTCTCTTCCAACCTTCAGAAAACATACACTGTGAATGACGAAATATATAAAAGAGTTGACCGGCTTACACGGGAAGCCGGGGTAATAGGGCCTTCGAGCTTTTCCCCAATGCCCGGCAGAGTTCTTGAAATGGCATTAGAAAGAATAGATAAAGCAAACCTCACTGCAGGACAGAGAAAAGAATATGATTATTTATACAGAGAAATAATAAATAATGAAGAGAACAATGCCATATTCTATTCAGATGATTTCGGATTTGATTTAGGTCTCGGTGCCAATCTGCAAGTCAACCTCGAAGACTATGACAAGTTTGAGTATAGAAGCCAGAAAACAGATCATAGAAACGATAATATGATTCCATATAGGTATCAGGATGCGCTTTTCACTCTGTACCCTAAACTGTATTTCGGCCCATACTTTTTCACTGAAGCAAAAGTCGAAGTCAAAAACAATAACAACAGGAATTATGAAAGTTCGCTTGGGTGGCTTATTACCAGAGCAAATGGGACAATGGCCGTATTCGGAAACGGATATGCGAATGCACTGGCGCCGGAAATCCCATATAGAGCAGGACTTTCAGCCGGCAATGATTATTTCAACCTGATTTTAGGGCGGTACCCGCACAGTATAGGAAGCGGAATCACTGGGAATCTCGGTGTTGGTGATAACTTCCTATATCAGGAGATATCAAACATTTCACTTATCAGTAATTACTTCACTTATAACATATCCATTACTCGCTTCGACCAGATGAATACGGACAAAAATGGAAAAACATACATGTCCAGAAGCGAGTTTGACGGAATGCAACAATACCGTGTCGTGCACAGATTTGATCTGAATCTTTTCAACAGGATTCGCTTTGCAGTTGATTTGTCAACGATTTACAATTCACACTACGGATTTGACTTGCGGTTTCTTTATCCATTTGTAATAGCCCACAATTATTTCAATTACACAAATGAGATTGAGAAAACATATTTTGATGAAGCCAACAATCTGATTACATTTCATCTTGAGTTCATACCTGTAAAAGGACTATCCGTCAATGCGCAATTTGTACTTGACCAGTTTCAGGTATACTTTGAAGACAAAACAAGCGTTCCCTCAGCATGGGGAGGACTTATAAATATGAAATATACAGCTCCACTCAAAGAAGCAGGACACCTGGACAGCTGGATTGAGTTTGTTTACACCAATCCGTTCCTGTATCTCAACGGCAAGCAGGATGACAAAGGAAATATTGATTATAACCTTGATTATATTGTGGGATATCATACAAGGCACGTTCCTGAATACGGATATTCAGGATATCAGTATGGTCCTGATACCATTCTTTTTGCACTGGGTTTTGAATATACAGACAATTCAGGCTGGGATATAGGGTTGAAAACCATGTTCCGGGTTCAGGGGCGGAACAGGCTCAGTCACCAGTTTTATTATAACAGCCAGAATGGCGAACGATATACTTATATTGATATGTCAGATTCGGTTATCACAAAGAGCCCGGAAGGCTATGACAAAATAAAGACTCCAACAGGCGGATGGGAGAATGCGGAATACCTGATTCAGCCGATTATATATGGAAGCTATAGATTTGACGATACAAATCTTGAAATATATGCATCTTCAGCATTCAGCACATACATCAACTATAACTTCAGCCAGGATACCCAATTCCTGCCCCAGCTATCCATTGGAATCAAATGGACTGGAATAAACACCTCATGGTTTGAAAACTGATGAGATCAATCATCCGGTTTTGTCTTTCCATCAGGTGCATATTTACTGATCAGATAAATCATATAACTTGTGATGATTATGAAAAAAACATTGCCAGAACCATAGCCACTAAGGAATATGTACACATCGAACAAATGCTGAACAAGCATTCCTACAAGCATCGAGAAACAGAAACAAAACAGTACAATATCCTGCTTTTCAAAATCCAGATTTTTGCTTTTCTTTATGAGTTTTAATGAAAACCATATCAATGATACAATAAAAACAAGGAAAAAAGCCAAAGACGGCAATCCGTATCTGGCGAATAAGTCTATATACAGATTATGAGCCATTGTAACCGTAGCATACTGTTCAGAAAGATACGAATAAGAATTTCCAAACAGAGGAGAATCAAATCCAGCATTTATCCCTTTCACAAACAAATTTAATCTATTGGATGAAAGCTTGTTAAGCATTTGATACCCATTTAATGAAGTATCAACACCTCTTGATAATGTAATTAATAAAATTCCACATATTCCTATCAGGGAAATCACTATCAAACTACCCCAAAAAATTTTTCGAGAATATTTTCTGTTAACATAGATAAGAAATAAAATTAAATATGAGGTTAAAAGAAAAATCTGAGCATTCCTGCAACCAGTCATAACTAAAATGACAACATCGAACAGCAAACAGAATATTGCAAAAATCTTTCTACTTCTTTTTTTTTCATTGATACACATAAAGCTTGCCCAGAAAATTGCCATAGATGAAAAATATGCAAGTCTGTTGGGGTTTTCCGAAATACCGCTGAGCCTCACAGCACCATTTAAAATTCCGCCGAATCCTTCTGTAGAGGCTTGTATTATGACCAGCACAATATTCCATAGAGTGGAACACACAAGAAAACTATAAATCGTAATTAAAACTTCATTACGCCGCTGTTCAAACTGCAGATCTGTACGGGGGAGGCCGAAGGCAAGAAAATTTATGAATATCATGCAGACCACACTCAATGCATAAAAAGAATCTCCGCGGTCGACAACCAGATAAGATAATAAATTATACAAGGCAAAACAGATGAACGGTATGATTATCAGCCGTTTTCCCTGTTTCAACCGTCCCATAAAAACATTGAAAACAGCCAGCAATGAAGCATAAATGGTAATAAAAACCTGTGTGAAAGGCTGAATATTATGCTGGTAAAAGGGACTTGTCCATAATATTGAATTGACAATATATATAACCATTATCGGCAACATGCTGTTTAAAAAATATATGTTGCCAAGTTTATCCTTAATACTGCGTATATTCATACTCATACCTTAAATCATAACCCCACTCTCGCTATTATCTGTGATTCATAGTCACCAAGCTCTCCGACTTCCCGGAAAGTATTATTCCCCCCTGCTTCATTGACATATTTCCCGGGAATGGCGACCTTGCCATCGCTTCTGAGCTTAAACCATTCATACTCTATATCCATATGCCCCAGATCATATGACATGAAGCCAGCTTTGAACAGCCGGTAAGAAAGGATACTGGCAGTTGGCCCCAGCGCAAGAACGAATATGACCGATTTATCCTGCCTGACAGCTTCGTCAAAAATCCTGTCAATGACTGAGAAGGCATTATGAGTAGGACAGATGATCCTTTTTACTGTCTGAGCACAGTCAAGAAGGTCATTATTGCACCCCAGTCTTGTTTTATCGCCCTCTATGATGACAACGTCTTTGTTCTCCCACAGCTTTTTCAGAAGTTCGAAGGATTTCACGGCTTTCTCAACATCGAGAAAAGACATCCACGGACGTGAGATAAAAGCATCCCCATATATTTTTCTTTTATCTTTCACATAGTATTTCCACAGAGGCTTTGTCCACAGCAGCTGCTCGCGATACCATTTTCTGGAATCAGGCTTAAGGCCGTCCAGTGTGACAAGCTGATGAGGAAGACATACGAGAAAACCTTCATCTTTTACATTCACGACTTCTATCAGCTGTTTCTTGAGGTTTTTGTCATGTTTTTGAAACCCTTCACGGCCAAACCACATTTGCATCAGCTCCCCATCACCGAAGCGTGCAATTGACACCTTGTTTTCCAATATGTATTCAAGTGTCTCAATCCTATCCATGATTCTGAATTTTGCCATATCAGTCCACCCACCTTGCGTAAGCAATATGCTGCTTGATTCTTCTGTGTCTTTCATCAGGAGGAGTCTGCCAGTCTCCATATATTGTCTCAAGAATTTCTCTCCATCCTGATGGAATCAGATATTCCCTGTTCTCATATTCATGCTTTTCCGCTTTATCAAACCAGAGCGATGAAAAACTGAAGCTTCCGTGCAGAAGATGATCGACAGGCATGAGGAATTCTCCTTCATCATAACTGCCCATTTCACTGTAAAGCATCTTTGTATATCCGGCAGGCCTGCGTATGATCGCTTTCAATGCCCCTTCACCTCTGTTATGGAATATCATACGCAGTATGTCGCATTTGCTGAAAAAACACATATATCGGAACTGTGCTGCCCTGCGGCACAGTTCTGCAGCGTGCATTTTCTGCCTGAGCCCGTTTTCCCATACAGCACTAGGAATATTATTCAAACAGAACACATCCACCCATATTCCAAGATCCTTCACACGTTTTCTGAACCACCGTTCGCGCACTTCGGTTTTAAGATAAACAACCTTCGGTACAAAAAAAGGGTAATTCTCATCATTCTGCCACGAAATAAGTCTGAAATCCGGCTTGCAGAGAGAATTGAACTTTTCCATGAAAAGACGGAAATCATCTCTCTTCATCCAGATATCGACGTCATCATCCCAGGGAATGAAACCGTTATGCCTTATTGCACCGAGCAGAGTACCGTATGCAAGAAAATATTCAATACTAAGCATCTGCGACACTCTTGAAATCTCATCAAGTATAATAAGTCCCGCATTCTTTCTTTCTGCTTCGCTAAGAATTTTTCTCTCCATCCGCACTCTTCCGTCCCCGCTTTTCCATCATCGATCTGATAATCGATTTCACAGCTTTTTTCGTGATCATGAAATCCTTGTTCCTGAAATATACCAGATAATATACCATAAAACACAGTACAATGGATACGATAATTGAATAAACAAGGGAAATGAGCGCATTCCCATCATATAAAGAACAGACAAAATATGCTGTCAGTGATAACGTCAGGGTGAACAGCAGGCGCACGCAGTATTTAAGCAGATAGCGGAGCGGAGAGCGCACGAATACATTGCTGAATACAACATTGACTTCAATCAGGAATCCAGTAATATTGCACACAAGCGTTCCGATGAAGATCCCGTCAATTCCAATCTTTCTGCCAAGAACAAATGAAACCACAAGGTTTATCACAGCTTCGAGCACTCTTTTATACTTATCTGCCCAGAAAAGACCACATGCATCATGATAATTCAGAACCATGCGTCTGTTGGAATCTATGTAGAATACAAGGGAAATAAGCAGTACAGTGGATGTATCCAGAGTAAAAGATGGCCCGAACCATAATGTCATGACGCTCTGGAAAAGAGAGAACATCATTACAGTGATGACTGACGAGATGAAATAATTCGCAAAGTCAAGGGAAACGAAACTGGAATAGACATGCTCATCATCCTCAGTTGCATATAAATTCCCTATGCTTGCGCTGATTGATGAATAAAACACACGCATCGCGCTCAGAAGAGCGTTTGTGATTATCTGGTAATTCGCGTAAAGCCCGAGAGTTCTCAGATCCACAAGTGCGGAAATGAGGATGGAATCAATGCTGTTTATGGCAACTTCTCCGAACTTATGCAGGCTCATGGCTTTTATGTTTCTTGTGACAGCTTTCCTTTCTTCCTTTTCAAGCGGCCTGATTTTCTTTTCCCTGAGATACGGATAGAGCCTGTCTGCCCAGAGGGCAAGTACGAAATTCTTTCCAACGTTGAACACAAGATAAATGACAATGTAGATTCCGTAATCTCTTGTTATATACACAGCGGCAAGCTGGAAAAGGATTCTGAGAATCGAACCCAGACAGATGACTATCTGGTTTATGTATTTTTTCTGATCCGCATCGATGAGTATCTGCTTGTAGGAATAGAAATATGTGAGACCAACTCCGAAAAGGTACACAAGGAAATACTGCTGGACGCCCGAAATATCCGTCTCGCCGCCAAGAAAATACCCTACAAACGGACTCAGGCATATTCCCAGCACAAGAATCAGGCAGCCTATTATCTGATATGCCTTTCTGAAAAAAGACATATATGAGCATATCTGTGCGGTGTTTTTTTCCGCGATTGGCTTATACAAAGCGAAGGCAATGGCAGATGACATGCCGAGCTCTGCCATGGAAAGAACATTGAGGATATTTGAGAACAGAGTGTTCAGCCCGAGGTATTCCAGACTCAGGCAGTGTATGAATATTGTCCTGTCGACAAAAGACAGAATGCCCAGCACTGTCTGAAGAACAGCCGAGGTTGCGATATTACGCATGCTGTTCAGCACACGTATCTCATTCCTGTCATGAGTTTCCATTTACTGCCGCTCTGCCCTTTTCTGTCTGATCCCCGCAATTCTCGTTTTCATCCTGCTGATCAGAATGGCAACAGGCGGCATGAATATAAGTGTTGATACCATACAGCCGAACAGGGTGACACTCATGAGAAGTCCGAAATAACGGATCGGGGTATAGGATGCGAATGACAGCATCATCATGCCGCATACAATTGATACCGTTGTCAGGATTATCGGACGGCCTGTTTCAATGATTGTCTCACTGACAAGCCTGTCAATTCCGGCGCTTCTGCCGTATTTGTTCTGCTTTGATTTCACTCTTATCATGAAATGAATGGCATCATCGACTCCGCATCCGACTGCAATGGAAGAGAATGATACGGTTATTATGTCGAACGGGATATCTGATGCGAACATGAAACAGTAGTTGATCATTATGCCGCACACAACAGGCACAATCGTAAGGAATCCCTGACGCAGTGAACGGGCCGTAATCCATACGAAAAGGAAAACAATCGCAAGCGAAAGATATGTGCTCCTGTTCTGATCAGACATGAGGCGGTTGGTGAACTTGATGTTCGGAAGCGGACTGCCATTCACGCTCACGCTGGTTCCTTCCGGCAGCATGCCGAGATTAGATACAATATCCGTATAAGTTCTTGTGATGCTTTCCGCAGTCATGAGATCCTGCTCGGCCGAGTCCCAATGCTGCAATGTTATGCCTATCGTATTTCCGTCAGAAGATATTATGCCGGAAAGCTCGCTGACCTGATTGCTCATCATCAGTATCAGACGATGAAGCATGTTTGTCAGTCCGGCATTTTCAGGAATTTCATTGTCTCCCCCCATTATACTGTTTGCATATGCCACATAGGCAGAGAATGAAATGACCTGCAGGAAATCAGGATTGCCCATGAGTTTTTCCTCATATGAGCGTACCTTCGCAAGATTTTCGCTTTGCAGGAAAAAGCGCTGGGATCCTTCCGGAGCCGTGATTGTGATGGTATAAGGAGTAGCACCGCCGAGTTCCGCGGCGAAATGCTTGGACTCACGGCCGAACTGATCAGATTCAGGAAAATAAGACATATAATTTGAATTAACCGGTATCCTGTCAGACACATATAAAAAGCCACAGATAAGAAGGAAAAGCAGGATAATCAGCAGATACCAGTACCGCACAACGAAAATGGAAAGCGATCTGACAAACCTGGAAAGAAGTCCTGTACTGTATCTCTTCACCTGCCTGTCTTTCGGCGGTCCAATGAGCGTAAAGACAGATGGAAGATAGAAGCAGGCAAGAAGTGCGCAGTATACAATACCAAAGGAAACGGAGATGCCGAATTCCTTCAGTCCGTCAGTCTGGGAAATGCACAGACAAAGAAATCCCGCTACAGTGGTAATGCATGCATATGCGACTGTTTTGAAGACCCCTTTTGTTCCGTCAATTGCCGACACATCAGGGTTTTCCCGCCTCTTTGCATAATACTCACTCACAATATGGACAGAATAGGCTGAGCCGAGAGTCAGCACCATGCAAGGTGTGACGACATTCAGAATCGAAAGCGGAATATTGAGAAGGGACATCGTTCCAAGCGTCCAGACGAGGGCAATGACAGCAAGGGATGCTGTGACTGCAACACTTTTCACAGATCTGAAGGACAGGTAGAACACAATCAGAATGACAACAAGACAAAGGGATACCAGCGTGACAAGATCCCTGTTGAGGTATTCCATGACTTTATCGTTTATCACAGCACCGCCATTCAGATAAACCTCAATGCCGTTTTCCCTGAGAAGCTCCAGAGTACTGTTTATCTCATCAAGCCTCTGAGGTGAAACATTTGAGATGGAGAACTGATACAGAAGGGAATCACCGGATCCGCCCACAAGATAGTATCTGACCACAGGATCCCGTGCAATTCTGTCTTTGAGGATGGCGGCCTCTTCCTCTGTCCACCACTGACCGCCGCGCGGGTCCATGGGAAGAACAGCCAGCCGGCTTCCATTTTTCTCTACAGTGACAAAATCGAGAACAGACTGCTTGTTGAATAATTCATTCATGTTCTCAAGTTCCGTCATCACATATTCAACAAGATTCAGCTTTTTGGCGGTAAACAGGTCATCTGCCTGGACAAGCACAAGATAATTCGAACTGCGGCTGTAATCATCACCTTCCTGCGCTTTAACGGGAGGCAGGCTGGAAACATCCGCAACATCTTCATAAGCCACTTCCGGAACAGGAATGCTGTAGTCAGCTTTCTCAAGTACAACTGTCTTCCCCGTGTCCCTGTCCACAAGAGACAGACTTTCTCTTTCCGCTTTTTCAGTACCAAGTCTGGGAAGCTGGCCGGACACACCCCCTTCGTAGTAATCTGTGGATTCGCCCCATGGCATGAACGCCGAAAAACTCGCATTTATTCTTATGCTGGCTGCATGAAAGGCAAAGAACGCTGTCAGAAGCAATATGATAAACACCACAATGCCTGCATGTTTTGCAACGAAATCAAATATCTTGTTCATCAAAGCAATTCTAACCTATGCAACTCCATTAGTCTATAAGTACCATGACATGTCACAATCCAGTGTACGGAAACGGATTTCGTGAAGCCCGCCATATCCGGAACAATCTGAATATCACTGCAGCTTGTCTTGAAAAAAACTCAGATCCTCAGCCCTCCTCCGAGGATGAGGCCGTAACGGAATGAGAAATCAGCAGGAGATGCAAGATCATAATAAAGATTCGCACCTACCTTGAAGAATGAATTGCTGTATTCAAGGTATGCCCCCAGGTTGGCATTCACGCCCCAGCTGTCAAAGTGAAAACAGACAGGTGCCGGCTTGCTGTTGGGTACGTTCGTAGTTGCCATGCGGTAGAAAGAATAGACAAGGCTGCAGTCAGTGAACAGTCCCCATGTGGGGCCGAAGGCCTGCTGGTAATAAAGTCCTGCGCCGAAATCCTGCCGGAAATCAAGTTCACGGCTGAAATACGATACATTTTCCCCACTGTCTGTCATATACCCTATTGTCAGAAGAGTGGTTGAAGAGATTCCTATTCCGAGCGGCAGTTTTTCAAACGGGAAAATAACGAGTTCAAACTTCGGGCCGAGCCCGTGAAGGGCGGAGACTCCTTCCCATTTCCCGTTATTATGGTATGCGGGGTAGTCTCCGGACAGCCCTGCCAGCATCCCCTCAATCTCATCCTGATTCGCCCTGGTCAGCCTGTTGACATCATAAGTAAGATTGAGCCCTATATAAAGTCTCGGTGCAGCAGCAAGCGCAGAAGTAATGACAGCGGTAAATAATAATGCCAGCAGTACTCTTTTTATTCCCTTCATATCATATACTCCACTTATAGCTGAAGCCCACATATGCTCCGGCACTCAGCATGAAAAAGTCCCAGGAATAGAAGTTTTCCTCATTTTCCAGGAGAAAATCATAAAAATGTGCGGTATAAAGCATACCCGCATTCATGAAGAACGAATTCCCTGCAACGGGATACATCACGTAAGGCTCTATCTGCAGTGACAGATTGAAACTTGAACTGAAATGTGAATAGCTGCCGATTGAAAGACGGACAGCGGTGCCGAAATCGGCCTTGCCGATCTGTGCGCGGAAAATCGGGCCGGCTGAAATGAAGAATGCACTCTCCTGCTCATCTGTGGAATCATAAGCCTGTGAAGTGCTTTTATTTATTGTTTCCGCCCAGAAGGGAGATGAACAGAGAAATGAGAGAGACAGTCCTGTTCTCCCCTTATCTGAGAAGAAGAGGTCGGCATCAGCAAAAGCTCCCGCGTCAAGCCGCTTCAGGAGATCCGATGAAGGCGAATGCGGCAGGGGAGATGAGAATACATTTGTCGTGTACGATACAGGCACGCCCGCCCTGAGATAAACATCATAGCCCGCATAAAGCGGTGCAATACCTGCAAGCAGCATTACTATTAAGGCGATTCTTCTGATACTTCTCATACATCACACTCCGAAAGTGAATCCTATTGACATCTGAGCTCCCTCCACCTGATTGAGGGACGGGAATTTCACATAACCGCACTGTACATAGAATTCTGCTATGCCAAGGAGGAGAAATTCAGCCTTGAGACCGAATATCGCACTGAAATCCCTGAAGTTCCTGTCACTGCAGCTGTTGAGTGCCCTTCCCCCTGAAAATCCGAGATCGAGAAAGACGGAAAGTGCAGGATATGTATCGACAGTGAGCTGAGGTCCGTAGAATGTAAGGGAGAGAAGATTCGTGACAACATGCTGTGTGCTGATCATGAAATTGCCGTTCCACATATCCCCGCCCTGAATGTAATAAGGCACCTTCTCTCCCGCTATGAAGCGGTATGTCGTACTGTTGTCCAGAACAACCGAGAACCAGCTGCGGCCCTCCTTCCACGGGACATCAATGAAAGTGAATGCAAGGTCCAGCGTATTGCGGCTGAGGATATAGTCCGAAGTTCCGTCATTGAGCGGGATCCATACAGGACCTGAAATCCTGAAATAGGAATCGAATTTCAGACCGTTCCTTCTGATGACTTCATCAGACATGAAGTCAAGAGTCAGGGAAGCGGAAACGGATGTATTGAAAACAGATCTGTCCCCTTTAAGCTCAGGTGCTCCGGTAAAAGAAGAAGCCGCAAAGCGTTCGCTTCCATCTTCTGTCCAGAAAAGCCCCTCAGCATGGTCAGCATCATATTTGTAATCAAAAGTCTCGTAAGCATTCTCAAAACGGCCGTCAATATAGACACCCAGCGCCACATGATCATTCCAGAAACCTTGTCTGTAAAACAGATTGAACTCATCATACAGTACCATATATTCAAGAGGAAAGCCTGCATTGCTGTCATTGAGGAACCTGCCGTCATCAGGGTGCTGTCTGAGTTTTCTTATGTCAAGACCGTTGTCCAGCCGGAATGCAAGCTCGGTGGATGAGCCTTCAATGAAATCAGGAACAGGGAAATTGAACTGGTAATTGAGGGCGAGCGGGAAAATACCGGATGCAAAATCCGTCTCAGCCTTCGCTTCTATGATATGATAGCCGAAGCCTATCGCGGAGGCAGAGGAAAGCAGCGCTGCAAAAAGAATGAGAATCAGGAAAACTCTTTTCTTCATAATCTGCCCTCACCTACAACGAAACATAGAAACCAAGCTGGGCACTCTGCCACCAGTTCGGGGATGCGGAATCAAAACCTTTCATGAAATCATAACCGAACGTGTAATTGACATGAATGAAGCCGAACAGGCGCAGATGGAACTCCCCGCTTATGCTGCTTCTGAACTCCCAGCCTTTTATGTTCCCTGTAATATCATTCTGGACTCTGCCGAAATAGCAGTTGTTGTTCAGCCTTATCTCGAAATACGGATAGCAGTCACCGGCAAGGAACTGAGGCCCCGTGAAGCGGAAAGCCAGAGTGTCGGTGAAATACCCTCTCAGTCTGTCTGTCTGTATCTTATGCTCAGGTATCACATCTCCGAAAGTATACCCCAAGGAATTCGAATGGGAAAGCATGAGTGTCAGCCAGTTCCAGCCGTTATCCTGTATGACTGCAAAGATGGTCAGATATTCCGTTGCACTGCCTGAGGCCTTGAAATAGTCACTTGTGACTGTATCAGGCGAAACGGAATTGCCAAGCCACCACGGCCCCCACTCAACGGACAGAGCGCAGCTCATGCCATCATAATTTCCGGCAGGAGCCGTCGTGCGGCGGAAATACCATGAAGAAGAAAGAACCAGATTACTGTTCCACAGATTTCTGCTGCCGTACAGCCATGGATATGCCGGGATATCGTGGCCCTGCGTGAACACTTCATTTTCAAAAAAAGGAACTCCACCCCCCAGATTGAGTCTTTCCCTCGCAACTGCATAACGCGTATACAGTCCGATTGAAAGATCCATCATGGATCCGGATTCCTGTACAGGATTCACGCCGAACCCCTGAGTGAGTCTGAAATACATAGTGGCTGCAGGCCGGAAATACCTGCCGGAAAGCTTGTTCTCAGGATTTTCATTATTCCACCACGGCTCGCCGGTCTTCCAGTCATAACCGGAGCTTTCTGACAGACTGATTTCGGAAATGGAAAAAGAAGACTCTATTTCCAGATCAGCATCATAGATAAACGCATCTGAAAGAGGAAAGGAAGTATTGTATTCATAACTAGTGCCCAGTGGGAAAAGTCCCATGCCGAAACCGTCAGGCCCGCCGGAAACACCGTTTATCACAGTAGAAAGAGTGAATGAATCCGCAAAGACAGAACCAGTGACTGTCAGCATCAGCACAATAACAAGAGCAAGGAATCTTTCCCCTTTTTTTTCCATAACACTTTGTATGATATATTCAAATTTATATGCTTTCAATATTGATTGATGGAGAAATGCCGGATGTGAGCCTGATATGCAGAAAGTATCAGAAAGGTGTTATTCATGTAGTCATTTTAAAACAGACTGACTCGGATACATTTCGTTCCATGTCAAGCATGAATTATGCCGCCAGTATTGAGCGGAAGAAAAGAAAATACATACAAAAAGCCTTCTACAAGACCATGTTGACAAGGAACGCATGGCATCGGGCCCGCTTTCGTCTTGCGAAGACTCCTGAACCCCTATCTTACTATCATTTGCCTCAGATGTCAGCCTATTGAGTCTGTCCGCTGAATATTCATCAGCCACTCTATACTTAAAAAAACGCAGATTCCGTTTATCATTATTGCTTTTCTTGCAGAAACAAATGTATTCTTGATCAACAACGCTAACCACGCTTTCATCTTAAGCAGGCTTTCCAATTAATTCCATTGTATCAGGCTCACCCGTAAAATGCTGCTTCATGTTATCTTATCCTTCACACACAATGAGCCAGAAAATTCAGCTGTGTTTTTCCCTCGTGTCTTGTATTATTCCTTCAGTGATTTTGAAATGAGAAAATCCGGAATGTAAATATTCTGGATACCATCACGTGAGAAATCATGCTTGTCCATTGACAGTATGAGTTTCGGATAATTGTCTTTTATCTTCTCTAGTGCATTGAATTCCCGTTTCCTTGTATTCTCATCAATCAATGTCGCTGTGACCTGCATGTATATTTTTTCAGCCCCTCTGACTGCTATGAAATCAATTTCAGAACTGTCTCCATCGTTCTTGCCGACACTGACTTTAAACCCTTTTCTCTTCAGCTCCAGGAACACAGCATTCTCAAGAAGGGAACCATAATTCTCACTCATATTTCCTTTTGTCAGGGCTATCAGTCCTGTATCGACGGGGTAATATTTATCTGTCTGCCCGAACCTGCCTCCTCCTTTTACAGTGTGGAACTCTGCATTGTAATACAGGAAAGAAGATCTGAAAGCCGCCATATATTTACTGATAAGCTCATGATACATTTTATATCCTGCGGACTTTATTCTATGTTCCAGATTGTTCATTGAAACAGGATATACGACTGTATCATTGAGAAATGCAACAAGCCGTTTTATAGTCTCATTGTTGACAGCTGATCCAGCCTTTGGCCTGACATCATTGAAGAGTATGCTGTCAAGAATTGACTGGAGCATGCCTGTTTTCTGAGCCGGATCATCAAGCAGTGCTGTTATCGGAAAACCTCCATATAAATGGACTATCCTGCCTCTATATGTGAACAACGCCCTAAAAACACAGATTCCGGTTCGAGGCCAGGAGTTTGTACTGTTTCCAAACTCGATACCTGATGGAGAAAGCAATATCAACACTGCCTGTATTGATAATTACAACGACTTCATCAAGACAATCAAAGCTGTAATAAAAGAACAGGCAGCTGATGGCAAATTTCTGAAGCACTGATAAACAAACACTACTCTGTCAGTAAATGTCACACTAATTGCTTAAGCTCTAATCATCACGGGAGAGAAAGATGAAAGAGCTTAAGCCTAGACATTACTACGGTGCCGGAATGATTCTTTACACGAAGGATGGAAACGACGGCATCTCGGTTCTTCTTGAAAAGAGATCTGATAACCATACATGGGCAATCCCTGGCGGTGCCATCGAAGAGTGTGAGAAATACATTAAAGCAGCCCAGAGAGAAACCTATGAAGAGACAGGAATCAAAGTCGATTCAGCATGGCCTGTAATGAACTATCATCTGCCATACTTCTCCTATTATGTTTTCGCATCAGAACTGAGCCATAAAACAGTTCCACGGAAGAATTGGGAATCAGATGCAATCGAATGGTTTTCCATGGAAGCTCTTCCAGAGGGGATGAACTGGATGACAAGAATAGAGATAAAAGACTTCATCAGAAAGGAGAAGAAACATGTGGAGTGAAGAATTGAAGAAAATGACAATCGAACATTTCGGAGATTTTGGTGAAACAATACTCAAGACTGTGGTGAAAGGCAAATATTCCTATGCTGTCGGGTTCGACAGGAATCTCTATATCACGGATGAGGCAGAATCCCTGATTCCTGAAAGCGAGAATAATAAGCGGTATTTCATTTTCACCATGGATGATTCAAGGAAACCGGTATCCTTTATCAAAGCATATGACTTCATAGAGGATCTCGTTGAAGACGGCTGGGCAATCGACTGAGGTAATATGAATAGAGAGATCAGCAACTACTACAGGGCATTAACAGGGAAAGAGCTTTCAGAAGAACTGGCTCTGGAAGCCCTATATGCTGCCATAAGGAACGAGGACATTCCTCTCATCAGGGCATACCGAGGCAATGCACCAACCGATGAGGATGAATGGGAGAAAAAGAAGTGTGAGGACATGTATCCCATGCGATTCGCCTTCCGTGAGATGGCACACGTTTCCGTACTTGAAGCCCTTCTTGATATCGGCTTCACTCTTCCTTCCGGTCCGGATGTCACACCGTTTTCAGGCACGCCGGAAGAGATAACAGCTTTTCTGATGAGGGCGAAAGGTATTGACTGGAAGGAAGCAGTGTCATATCTGCTGTTCAGCAGCAGCTACTATATTGATGTATTGCACAAGGACTCTTATTTCCAGATACCATTCCGTCTTAATCCTGATGATGTCTATGAGCCTGGCTTTATATCATATCTCAACTCCTGGATTGTAGATTTCGCACTGTTCCTGAAAAAAGAGGATATCGGACAGGGAAGGGAAGAAGCTTTCAATCTAGGCCAGATCTGCCGTGTGCTTGTGGAAGATGAGGAGCTTTTTAAGGCTCTTCAGGCTTGCATGTCCTTGGGAATATTCGATGAATACGATGAAGGCTGGATGATGAGCCGGGCTATCTGTCACGACAATGAAAAAGCATTTGATCTGCTTCTCTCAAGAGCTTCAGATGATTCTCTATGCGACATTAACAGCTATCCGAGAAAGAATATGAGAATACTTGAAAAGATGTTTGCACATGAAATTCTCATTCCCGGGACAGACCAGGCCTTTGAGGCATTCGAGCATTTCATTTACCGCTTTAACAGCGAGCATGACAACACAGAGATTATCAAACGGGTAATGCATCCTTCATATGTGAAAAGACGGGATGATAAAGGCAATCCGATATTGCTGCATGCTGCATTGGTCAACGATAATTTCCCTACAGATTGCTACCCGATTCTTGCACCGTCAAGAGAAGACATCAACGCTCGGGATTCAAAAGGCAGAACCATACTCTACTACCATGCTAAGAGGTATCCTTATTGTCTGGAAGACCTGATAAATGCAGGAGCTGATCCATATGATGTCGATGAAAACGGAAACACCGTGCTCCACATCATGATTGCCAATGGCAGATACGACATCACAATGGAAGACTTCAAAGATGCAGCAAAGTTCCTTCCTGGAGACATCATTTACAAGAAGAACAATGACGGGAAGACTCCTGTTGATTTATTCACAGAACTACTGACAAGGAAGGATGAGGCTGAGTAATCGGCCTCAACTTTCCTTTTTAAGCAGAAGCACTTTTCTTCCTCTGATGCTGAAGCCGGCTATGATACTGCTGTCATTATCGATGTGGAACCTGTACTGCTTTCCTCCGTTTACGGTGACTGTCACTTCCTCAGGCGGCGCAAGAATAAGCCTGTTTCTTTCTGGCCAGACCTTAAGCGTTGTCACTCCATTCAGCTTCTGTGGAAGAGATGATGTGAAGACTATCAGAGACAGGCCATATTTCACAGCAACCATCTTCAGTGCATCATAGTGATTCAAATACCCCTTCTCTCTTGATTCAGCATCAAGATAAGGAAAGCCTGAATCATAGGAGAGGATGACAACTCTGAATCCCTTTGATGAGAGAACTTCAAGCTCATCTTCAACTTCGCAGAACCTTTTTGCCCTTAACCTTTTCGACAGGATTGCTCCTGCTGACAGGCGATCCATCATTATTTCATCTGATTCAAATTCTCCACTCAGGAAGCTTAGCAGCATCCTGTTCTGGAAAGTATGGGATTCCTCATTGCAGGAAAGCATCACCAGTGGTGTGTAGTCCAATATTGCAGGACGAAGCATGCCGAATAGAAACATGTATGAATAGTTGATGTCATTCATGTACACGACATCACCTGACGAGAGCTTATCCAGAACAGGCAATGAAATGTCGATACTGCCACCATCCGGACATTTCCAACTTTCAAGATCTTCCGGGTATGTATAATCAATGAGTTCACACGCTTCTTTCCAATGTGGTGAAAATCTGTCAATCATAAATATAGTCTCCAAAATCCTTCACTATCCTATTATTAATCTGTGACACCTGCTGACAGAGTTTAAAAAACATCAGATAATCGTACTGGAGGAGATGAAGAAATGGCTTCAGACAATCTGCCATCAAAGCTTGCGATTGCAACATACATCGGGAACGGAAACGGACGTTCGATCTATGATATTGCGGAACATTTCGGGATTTCGGTCAGGACTGCATACCGCTTTCTCGACAGGCTTCAGGCAGAAGGTTATCCACTTACAAATGAAGAAAGAAGAAACGGCAGGGAAAAACTCTGGACGATGCTTGATGTGCACAGTGACAAGTACGGCAACGCATTGCCATCTTCAGAGTTTTCACAAGAAGAATGCATTCTGCTTCACTACATAATGGCAGAGCTGAAGAAGAATGAAGATGTTCTTCCTTCCTTTAAGTCTGTAAGAAACAAGCTTGCCTCGGTGCTGAGCCAGAAATCAGTGGCATTTCCTTCTCTCGATTATTCCAAAAGCATTTCCAGGAAGCTGTTTCCGATTGAGAATATCAGCACAATCAGCAAGATTGCATCAAAGGAAACGCAGCTTATTGTCAAACAGCTATTGAAAGCTATAAGCGGACAGAACTGTGTATCAATGAAATACCATGTGCCAAACAAAGCATCAGCGCTCGAGGTGAAAAACATCTCGCCGGTTTTCGCATTCTTCTATGACGGAGGAATGTATCTGCAAGCACTTCTTGAAGATGGAACTTTAAGAACATATGCTATCGAAAGAATTGAAACAGTCTGCATCGTCAAGGACAGCATTGCCTTGAAACCGGATTTCGATCCTTATGGACTTCTCACAGATCCGTTCGGCCCTTTCATTGGCAAAGAGAAGATTGAAGCCAGGGTATGGATAGCACCTTCCCAGGTGAAGTATGTGAAAGAAAGGAAATGGCCGGAGAGTGTCACAATCAGAGACAACGAAGACGGTTCTGCCATCTTCGAAGTGACAACATATGGCGAATGGGAATTCGTGAACTGGATACTCTCAATGCGTTCCCAGGCAGAGCTGCTTGAACCAGAATGGCTGAGGAGCAAAGTCTCAGCCATACTCGACCAGAGCGCTACTCTGTATCACACTCACTGATGATTTCTTCATTCAAAGATGTCTCCCAGGACTTGCGTATCAACCGGTCAGACCAGCCATAGGGATAAGCTTTGAAAAATTCCTCATAGTCCTGATATTCGGAAATCAGCATTTTACGCCTTTCATTATCACAAGCCTGGATGACATGAACCATAGCACCGTCCAGATCATCAGGTGCAATGTTTTTCGGATATGAGTCATACACCGCACTCATAAGGATACGGTTCACCTTTTCAACATTAGCCGGACTGGAATCAGATGTAGGAGCACTATCTCCTTTGTAGTGAAGCACAGAACGGGAGAGCAGATCTCTGACAAGGCCTTCTCTCTTATCCCATATGTACTGACAGGCATCGAAGTACACTCTTATACCATTATCCTTACTTTCGTACTTTTCAAAGGTAGCGACAATCCGGGCCAGTTTGTCTGCTTTGTTCAGAAAGTCCTCATCCTCTGGAATGATTGAAAGCATTCGGCTGTCACTCTCATCAGATGCATTGAGCATAATCTGAAAAGGTCTGGCAAAACGTGACATCATGGATACCTCATCCATGAACTCTGAATTCCAGTCAAGCGTGAATACAGGTGAAAACCGTGAGAGAAATGAAGCAAATCCCGGGTTCATGCCAGGTATCTCATTAACAAACATACCTCTCCTCGCAGAAGATACCGTGAGAATATCACGGGATATCCTCTCATTCCTGTCTTTTTGAGAAACGAAAGGGTCATTGGTTTCTGCCTGAGCAAGAAGGTAATGTCTGAGTGCATCAATATGAGTCTGAATCTTATCTGAATAATCCATCTGTCGCCTCCATATATCAGCTATGGTAATGAATGAATATGTCAAAAGCTGTCAGAACAAAACAAATTCCTGACTTTCAACTATGACAGATTTTGTCACATATTGTCCGTAATATTCATACACACTTGAAAACCAATGGATAGCAGGAGAAAAAAATGGACATGAGTGGAAAAAGAAAAGAAATAGAGATGAATAAAAAAAAAGAAATATTGGACGGATATTCCGGATCGACCCAAATATCTTGGCATCTTGAGTATATGCGAGAAAAAATAGCAGGAGCGGAACATCTTTCACCGATTTCAACAGGATTCGGTGATTTGGATTATTTTCTTAATGGAGGGTTGTATCCCGGACAATTGGTTGCAGTGGGAGCAATGCCTTCCGTTGGCAAGACATCATTTGTCGTATCATTGATTCGCAATATGCTTGAAAGAAACAAGAATATTCTGTTTTTCTCTCTGGATATGTTTTCTAGGGATATCATCAGAAGGTTACTTGCAGGAGCTTCAGGTATAAGTTTACGTGAAATCATTAAATGTGATCTCTCAACGGATGCATTTGAATACGTTATATCTGCAGCACAACAATTATGGGATCGAACCTTTTTTATTGTTGATACTCCGGGATTATCAATAGAGAAACTGGAGAAGATAGTCTTGGCTGCAGTATCCACGGAACAAATAGATTGTATTCTGATTGATTCTTTTAACCTGATTGAATGTTGTGCAAATTCTGAAACAGACCGGTATAAAAGAATTGCAAATGTGCTGAGAAGACTTGAGTGCCGCGATGCACCGATTGTCACAACATTTCAGTGCCCATACGACAAAAGCCAAAGAGAACCTTCCTTGGCTGATGTTCCTCATGATATATATCCACTTGTCAATGAAAGTGATGTTGTGTTTTTTCTTCACCGGACACGATTTGTAACCGACCTTGATCAGTACTATAATGATGATGCTATTGTCAAAGCTGCGCAGCCAGTAAAAATCATTGTTGAAAAAAACAGAAACGGAGATACAGGTGTGATCAATATTCGTTTTAATGGTTTTACAACATCATTTGAATGACTGTCTTGGAATTAATTGAGGAAATGTTATTCGGGCATTCATACATCAAAAACACAAAGCCCGAACTCATGTGCAGCAAATCAGCTATCAAAACAGAAATAATGACAATATCAGCGCCAAGTTAAAAAACAAACTGCAGTTATAAAACTGTGAACCTGAAATTTCCGTATTTCATATGACAGCATATGTCATACATGATATCTATTCTGCCGGTATATCAGAACTTGCAGCGGCGATTACCCTTTCTTTTCATTACGCCGAACCATTGTTTGGCATACTGGATATTGATGCATACATAAAAAAACAGAAAGTATTTGATCCGGTTCTGTCAGAAATACTGAAGGAAACAAACGGCCATATAATCTTTGAGGAACAGAAAGTCCATGCAATCTCTGTTTTATTTGAATCTACTATTAATGAGGCATTATACGCTTTCAGAAGTATTTATGAAGGAAGTGAAAGCAGAATTGATGCACTCAAAAAGGAATATATAGAAAAAGCAGCTGAAAAAGGAATTGAACAGCAGTATGCGAAAAAGACATTTTATATTATTAAGTACATAATAAAATATAAAAAGATTCTGCCATTGAAAGCAGAGTGCATTTTATGTGCAATTGAAACATACCAGTTAGCCTATATCGCTGCATATTATCCAGAAGTGGCAGATGAAGTTTTCATTTTTTAGTCGAATTTTCAAAGAAAGATAAAAAAAAGAACCAAAATCGAACTGATTTTGATTCTCTTGTGAGACTGTAAATAAAATTGTGGACATTTGAAAAAGCTCCTATGCTTGGAAGGAAGAAGGCATAGGAGTTTTTGGTATGGCAAAGAAGTCAGTGAAAC
>CASDXQ010000007.1 GCA_949285145.1 uncultured Spirochaetales bacterium
TGCTGTGGATATGATCTAAGCTTAGCATGCTTTGCTGATTCAAATGAAATTTGGTAAAGGTTGTTGCAACATGCGCTTATTTGTTGCATCAAGAATTACAATCTACAAGCATTCATGAAATCATGTTTTAAGAGTTGACAATTTTAAACACTCGATTAAACTTGTAGCTATGGATGAATGGGATCTGTTCAAAGACAAGCTATATTTTGCAAAGGAGGCTGCTGCCTATCTCGGTATCAGTGTGCAGCGGCTCGCAAAGCTCACGAAAGAAGGCAAGGTTCTTCCTCTGAAGAAGAATTCTTCAGGTACGGTGTATCATTTGGATGAACTTGAAAAACGCAAAAGAGAATTATCCATTTTTGATAGTCTTGATAAAAATATTAAGGATGCCGGGATGTTTAAAATAAACACTGCTGTCCGGCAGGAAGCTTTGAATTTCGCTGTGACAATGAATATCCTCAAAGCAAGTGAAAAGAAAGCCAACAGTCTGTTCAATGGTCTTCCGCTTGAATTAATCTGCACTCCAATGAATGAAGAACTATCTAAATGGAGTTCTATTCTGAACTGCAGCGTAACAGATATTGCGGGTTCATATTCGAGAGCAGCAACTGCATTCAGTAATCTGAAAGAAGATGATTGTATAATCAAGTTTGGCGATGATGAATATCCTGAACTTCTGGCAAGAACAGAAGAGGCTCCACGGTTTTTATATTTACGCGGAAGGACTGAACTTTTACAGAATATAAGAACTGTTGCTCTTGTCGGCAGCCGGCAGGCGGGAGATGATGGTAAAAGGAATACGGATAGAGTTGCAAGGGTTCTTGGTCAGAATGGAATAATAATAGTATCAGGACTTGCAAAAGGCATAGATGTGACTGCACACAGAAGCGCTCTTGCAAACGGTTTTGATACTATTGCGGTAATCGGTACCAATTTGAATCAGTATTATCCAAGTGAAAACATGGAAGTTCAGAAACAGGTTGAAAAAGAAGGACTTGTCATATCTCAGTTTTCCCCTGCAACAAAGACAGAAAGATGGTTCTTTCCGCTTCGTGATGGCGTTATGAGCGGTTTGTCTCAGGCTACTGTGATTATGGAAGCTGGTGAAACTTCAGGGGCATTGAAGCAGGCCGCTTTTGCACTGAAACAAGGGCGTCTTGTTCTTATTCCGCAAAATGCCTTTATGCTGGAAACAATTTCCTGGCCTGCGAGACTGGAGAAGAAGGGAGCTCTGCGTGTCAGGTCTCCAAAAGAGATTATTCAGAAATTATCAGAATATAAAGTTTATAAAAATAATATGCCGAAAATGGATGATTATTCGCTTTTCATAAATTTGGAAAATGATCAGATGGTTGTCGCAGATACAGAGGGGAATTATTGTGCAGACAGATCAAAGAAAGACTGAGTTGTTTGTTTTCTGCATAGACAGCTATCTTGACGGCTTATCCGGGAAAGACTGGCAGGAGAATTTGGCAGTTTTTTGCAGGGAGCTCAGATATGTCATAATTACCCAGAAAGATAATGTGTGGCAAAAAAAGTATCCTGATTTGCGAATACAGGTTGTACCATACAAAACTATCGGATTATCTTTGTTGAATTATCTTGCAGTGAATTTTTCTGTGGAAATTCAAAATATAGTGTTGATATCTGATGATTTCTGGTTTTTGGATAATGAGAACTATCTTTTTTCAAAGAGAATTTTCATCAATCATGAAGGAATTGATTTCTCATATGGAAAATATCCAGATGAAGTGTATAATGCTCTGTCTGATTTTTTTAATAATTTCAATTCTGACAGTGCTGCATATTTAGGAGAGAGAATTATTTCTTCTGATACATTGGTCAGCGGCAAACTGATTAGAACAGCATTGAGATATAAAGACAAACAATTACCGGTATTTGCCGGAGGCAGATATTACTCTCATTCTCATATGCTTTCTTTGTTTGACTTATATTCGTATGCATTAGTTACCAACAAAAGCGAGAAAAGTAAGCTGAAAAGTTCTTTTGATAGATTTTTTATCCGTATTCTGGAAGCTGAAATAAGGGATTATATGAGACACGGCTATGAGATTGACGGCATATGCTGTGTTCCTGATTTTAATTCAAATAAAGAAAAAAAACAAATTTTCAGAAATACTCAAAGCAGTTTCGACTGAACTTGGAATTGATGACTTGAGTCCGTATCTGAAAAAAGTAAGAGAGACACTGCCTCAAAAGACCAAGGAAAGTAAAACAGACAGGGAAATGAATGTCAAAGGAGCATTCAAATGTGATGTTTCAATGCATGGAAAGAGAATCGTTATTTTTGATGACATCATGACCAGTGGCTCAACCATGAATGAGTGTGCAGATATTTTATTCTCGCAGGGTGCTTCAGAAATTCTATGTGCAGTTCTTGCTCTTAATCAGTTTGAGAGACAAGCTGATTTTGCTCCTATTATCAGCAGGTTTAAAGACAATTATGTCTTACGTATGAGGAGTTCTGACTGGCGTCCATTTTTTACAGCAAAGGATGAAAATAAGACAATAAGCTACAAAAATGTCATGGATGAATTATACGCAGATCTGAATGAGTATGTATTGAAAATGAACAATGCATCGGACTTTGATGAAGATGATTTTTCAGACGTCTTTTGAGTAGAACCTATAGATAATTTTAAAAAGAGGAAAAGGTTGAGAGTATCATGAGGTATAAGAAGAGCAGATGAGGCAAATAGCAATCATATTCCATCTGCAATTCAGTTTTCTCATATGGCGGCAATCTTGTGTCCTTTGCAGCCTGTTATTTTGCAAACAGACAGAGATGCATCATTGACCTCTGTCTGTGATATTTTTTCCTCTTATGATTTTACAGCACCAGAGGTCATGCCTGCCATGAAGTATTTCTGGAAGAACATGAAGATGATTACAATCGGGATTGCACCCAGAACGCTCATTGCCATCATTTCGTTCCACTCGTATGTGTGCTGTCCCATCAGCAGCTGGATGCCGACCGGAACAGTTCTCATATCCTGGGTTTTTGTAAGAGTCAGTGCATACAGGTATTCATTCCAGCACTGCAGGAATGTGTATATTCCCGTGGAGACCATTCCTGGCATTGAGATCGGCACGAGTATTCTCCATAAGACAGTTCTGTGTGATCCCCCGTCTATCTGTACAGCTTCATCAAGTGCCTTTGGCAGCGTGTTGAAGTATCCTGTCATCATTGTTATTGCATATGGCAGGGTGAAAACAAGATAAGTCAGGATAAGTGCATAATATGAATTATAGAGATTGAGGGTTACAACCATGCCGAAATAGGGGATGATCAAGGTGATAGGCGGGACAGCCTGTGTGCTCATGATAAACATATTGAGTGCCTTTTTCCCTTTAAAGCTGAAACGGCTGAAAGCATATCCTGCGAGTATTGCAACTATTAAAGTGAGTATTGTCACGGCACTGGAAACTATAAGGCTGTTTATGAAATATCGTATCTTCTCCGGGTCAGAGAAAATATTGATATATGCACTTGTGTCGATTTTATCAATGAGCTTCGGCTCAAGTGAGAAGATGTCACTGTTGGATTTGAATGAGCATGAAATCATCCAGATTATAGGCAGTATTGCGAAAAGGAGCCCTATAACCAGGCAGAAATATAGAAAGACTTTAAGAGCCAGTCTTCTTTTATGTGATCCTGTTACCATCATAGTTTCAATCCTCCCTCTGGCTTTGTAATTTAAGATAGAAGAAGCAGAGAATCATGCAGATGACCAGTATGATTACAGCACTGGCACTTGCCCTTGAGAACCGCATGTTCTCAAATGCCAGCTTATAAGTATATGTTCCCATAACTTCACTTGCATGTATCGGGCCGCCGCCTGTTGTCATCCATACCAGAGACATCTGCTGCATGGTCCAGATGAAATCAAGCGTGAAAAGGCTCAGTATTACGGGTTTAAGCTGTGGAAGTGTTATTGCAGTGAATTGTCTGAATGCTCCTGCCCCATCAATAGTCGCGGCTTCATACAGATCTCTTGATATCCCCTGCATCCCGGCAAGAAAACTTACCATATAGAATGGATATCCGCACCAGATGTTGACGAATATCACTGCTGCAAGTGCGGTTGATGAGCTTCCGAACCAGTCTATAGGCGAATTTTCAAAAAGCAGCTGATTCAGAACTCCGCTGGAATTCAGTATCAGGCGCCAGAGTATTGCTACGATTGTGACTGTGAGTGTCCATGGCAGAATGAATAAAGCTCTGAATATATTTCTGATTGTCACATTAATATTCTCGCTGTTTATAATGAGGGCAAAAGCCATACCGAGACAGATATGGGCAACAACTGATACAATCGTGAATATCAGACTGTTGGACAATGCAGTCCAGAAAGTATCATCAGTCAATACATATTTATAGTTTTCCAGCCCTGCAAATGCTGGATTTTTACTTGTGATTGCTTTGTCCAGCAGTGAGTAATGAATGATTTCCACCATTGGATATAGCAGAAGAATTGCAAATAATGCTATGACAGGCAGCAGATACAGGTATGGTGTAAACTGACGCCCTCTGATTTTCTGCATGTTTGATATACCTCCTTTAAAAGAAAGGGAGTGCAGAGTGAAATCTGCTCCCCCTTGCTTATTGAACTTACATTCCTTTACAGGCCCAATGTGTCATTCCATGAGTCCTGAACATTCTGGAGAGTTTCTTCGATACTCTGTCCCTGTTCAATCATTGCCTGAACTTCTTCACCGAAGATCCTCTGCAGCTCGCTTGCTACAGGCATTCCGATGAATTCATTGATAAGTTCGCAGTTCTGGAAAATTGCCTGTCCCTGCTGGAATGCGGGATCATCGCTTTCTGCCACAGCAGTCTTATTGCCAGGAAGTCCTGATGCAAGCTCTGCAATCTGTGCATTGACTTCAGGGGACATAAGATATTCAACGAGCCTCCATGCTTCATCAGGATGTTCGCTGCTTGCACTGACACCGACTCCCCACGGAGCATACATGAGTCCGGATGTGCCTGTGAAATCATCTGCAACCGGCATTGGAGCAACAGAGAAGTCAAGATCAGGATTCCTGTCGCGCAGAGTGGAGACGAGCGAAAGCCCGTTTACCATGAATGCGGCACGTTCTGTTGCAAATTCATCTGTCATGTCCTGAGACTGTTTGGACAGCACGCCAGGTGACATGATTCCGGCATTGTAGCAATCCAGAATGAACTGAAGCACATCGATAATCTCCTGGTTTCCGACAAGATCCGGGTTGCCGTTTTCATCAAGCATTCTGCCGCCGCTTGCCCATACCCATGTCATCAGCTGATCCTGGCTTGCAGAAGGGTAGAGGAGCGAGAACGGGAAGATCCATGAATACACATTCTCATCGGGATTCGTGATTTTTTTACCAGCTTCAAGGAACTCACTTCTTGTTGCCGGAATTTCAACGCCTGCATCCTCAAGGATATCATTGTTGACGAACAGGTAATATACGAAGGTTGTTATGGCCATCATATATGTATCTCCGTTCACTGACACCGGAGCCGCAATGTCTTCTCTTGGGAGATTACCGGAATCAATGTAGTCATCAAGCGGTAAAAGAGCTCCCTGATCCACGAGTTCAGAAACCCATGCACCGTCAAGTCCTACAACATCGCTCAAAGTTCCTGTTGCGGCTCCTGTGACCAGCTGATCGTGAGTACTTGAAAAAGGTCCGCTAACAAGGTTAACTTTAATGTCAGGATTCTGTGCTTCGAATTCATCCATTATCGCACGGAGGGATCCTTCCGGAAGTTCCGGCTCCCACCACTGGATAAATTCAATTGTCACAGGCCCGTCGCTGTTCGTTTCCTGAGCACCGTTAGCAAAGCAAAGTGAAACGGACAGCATTACTAATACCATAATGGAAAGAATTTTTTTCATCTTCCACCTCCCTTTGATTTTTTTATTTGTCATCAGTTTCTATCATTACGTATGGAAACTGCTGCTTCATGAAAATATCTTCTGCCATTTTTGCACCTCCCAGCAGCCCTGCAATCGGTCCTGAAGGAGAGAAACAGATAGATACATTTGAAAATCTCAGTTTATGATATTTTTCAACAACCTTTTTCAGGAAAAGTTCTTCGGAATAAGGTATTGTACATATCTCTCCGCTGATCACAATTGCCGCAGGATTAAGCAGAGGATCAATCTTGTTTATCAGCAGGCTTATTTCTTCTGCAAACTGATCAATTACTGCGGCTGCCTTGATATTCCCGTTATAAGCAGCTCTGAATGCTTCGTCTATTACCGGAATGCATTTTTCCCTGCATCTGAATTCATTGAAATCGACATTTCCGTTTTCTTCTTCTTTTAACATGTATGCCAGTTTCCGTAGTGTACTTGAATGTCCGTTCAGCTTTTTTGAGCCGTTCGATGTATCTGCGTAGAACCCGATTTCACCGGCTATATAATTTTCACCACGATACACAGAACCGTTTATCATTATTCCGGCACCTATCTCCATTCCAATATCCATTGCAACTATATTGCTGTATTTGTCACCCAGTTCTGCTTTATTTTGAAGAACTGCAAGTTTTACAACGTTGTCAATGAAAACAGTACATGAATATTTTCCTTCAAGCACTTTGACAATAGGGTAGTTTTCAAACTGCGGGTGGTATATTGCTTTTTCAACAACACCTTTGTCTGGATTCACTATTCCCGGAAATGCGATGCAGATAGCCTTTATCATATTTGTGGACTTGTGAAGCGTGTTTATGACAAAGTCATCAATTATAGCTGTAAAGCTTTCTCCGATGTCAGCATCAGCGTTCATATCAAACTTTATGATTGAATTCGATTTATCAGCTGTAATCAGATTGTTGTAGGCATCTATCGATATCAATATGAAGTCATCGAGACTGGATTCATAAAACTGGACACGTCTTTTCTGCGTGTTCATTTTGTATTCGGATGGAATTACGAATTTCTTTTCAACAAGTTCATCCAGTGCCCGGCCTACAGCCGGCAGACTGATATTCAGGTCAAGGGAAATCTGTGCTCTGTATGAAGACCCATGTTCCTTCAGGTAATGGAAAACCAGGGACTGGTTGATTACCGACTGGAGGTTTGGCGTTGCTGTCTGATGCATTGTTATGTAGTCCATATTTTTTTCCTTGACTTACTAACTTAACATTAGTAACATACTCAGTGTAAGGTTGGTGCCAGAAGCTGTCAAGAAAATTTTTAAACATTTTTCGGCAGGGCAGGGAGGAGGACAGATGAAAAACAGTAAAGTCGCACTTGGATTCACGGATACAGTGGATTATGAGCTTGACTGGGATAGTGTGAATCTGAACAGCCTGATAGCACAACTGGGAATCTGCGCTGATGACATAAAATATCATTCATCTGTTTCTTCTCTGAAAGATCTTGTTTCTTTCATGATATATTTCATGCAAAAGAATGAAGGGTGTGGTCTGTTTATTGATAACGGCGCTCCTGTTTTCGATCTGCTGAAAAAATGTGAATACACTGTTTCTCTTGGAGGCACAGCCGTAAGGGCTTCTTCTGTTCTGACAGATGCCGGAATTGAGTGCAATCTGTCACTTTCTTCAATCAACGATATAGTTAAAAAGAAACTTTCGCCGTTATGCAGGACATGGTGTGCTTTGGACTATGATTATGATGCGCCTCATATTGTCCTGCAGTATCCTTGCGGTGAAGAAATACGTGGCGCCGGTTTTTGTTTTACAACTTCAAGGGCAAACAGGCTTATTTTCACGTGTGATACATCTAATTCAAATCTGACTGTTCATCAGGGCTTCCTTGACAGTCTTGAAGGCTGTGATGTATTTGTCATTTCCTCCTTTGAGTTGATTGAAGATGAGAAACTCCTGCTGTCAATACTGTCAGCGGTTGATAAGGCACTTGATGAGTATAATGGTATCGTATTTTATGAAGATGCCTGTTTCAAAATAAGAAAACATGCATTGATTGTAAACGATATGCTTTCAAAGCATACACATATACACAGCATGAATGAAGATGAGTTTGCCTTTTATCTTGGTCAGAAACCGGATCTTCTTGACAGTGACTATATGGAAAACGCACTTCATTCTGTCTATGAAAAAATAAAATCGCATATTCTTCTGCTTCATACAAGTAAGTATTGTCTTTTATACGGAAATGGATGTGATGAATTAAAAAGTGCACTTGAAAGTGGTGTTATTCATTCAAGTGCAAGATTCGGATACGGAGATAATGTGACGGATAACATTATCGAAGAAATAAGAAACAGTGGAAAATATGATCCTGAAGGTAACTGCTTTACTGCTGAAATTGAAAAAAAATGCGGATGCATATGTATTCCTTCTTATGAAGTTCACACGGAAAAACCTACAACCATAGGACTTGGCGATACCTTTGTCGGAGGTTTTGTCCTTGGACTGATAGAAAATATGAAAAGCTGATAGGAGGTAAAATCATGCTTGTCACAATGAAGTATCTGCTTGATATTGCAAACGAAGGGAATTTTGCAGTTCCTGCCCCGAATATTCAGAATGAACTGACAGCCAGAGGTGTTATCAAGGCTGCTGAGAAATGTAATTCTCCCCTGATCATCGATATTGCATATCCGATTCACCCCGATATTGATTTTCTGGGTCGTCAGACAAAGATACTTGCAGAACAGTCTCCTATGCCTATCGCAATCAATCTTGACCATGGAGGAAGCAATTATAAAGAATTTGCACCTTGTCTGGAAGAAGTAATGACTTGCATAAGGGCCGGATTTTCTTCAGTCATGGTTGACCGGTCAAGTCTTCCTTATGAAGATAATGTCTCACAGGTGAAACAGGTTGTGGCTTTGGCTCATGCCTTAGGAGTGAGTGTTGAAGCAGAGTTAGGACATGTCGGGTCTGGTGATCATTATGATGATAAGAGTGACATGGTTCTTACAGACCCTGCAATGGCGATGAAATTCATCAGGGAAACCGGTGTAGATTGTCTTGCTGTTTCAATCGGAACAGCTCATGGACAGTATAAAGGTACACCTCATCTTGATTTTGACAGACTTGAGGCGATAAAAAAGGCAACAGATAATTTTCCTCTGGTGCTCCACGGCGGCAGCGGAACAGGAGAGGAAAATCTCCGCAGGGCATGTTCTTCAGGGATAAACAAAGTGAATATTGGCACAGATTTGTTCAAAGCAGGACTTGCTGCTGTAAGGACAGCAGATCTTGACGGTGGTAAAATCTATGATATATGGGATGTCATTCAGGATGCATGGACAGATGAACTTTGTACGTGGATTGATATTCTCGGCAGTGGTGATAAAGCAGGGCTTTATTATGATAATCCATACACATACAGAAAAAATGTGCATGGTTCATATCTGAAAGAAACTGCAACTCAATTTGAATAGTTTTGCAGTTTTCCAATTCCTCATATATTTTTCAGTGCCGGAAGGTATCAACTCTCACCTCCGGTACATTTTATAAGATTAAATATATGCTGAACATATTGCTAACTAAACACTATTGATGTTGAAAATGCATCATTTAATTATTATTCTTTTTCTGTGATGTTCAATAAAGATTATGTTCTTGATGAGATTAGGAAGTCCGAACAGTTTGCAGATGATCAGAAATGTATTCTGGATTACTGCATGAGAGTGAGGCTTGAAAATAAAGAAAGGAAAGAAAGAAATGATAAACAAATTCCAGATGTCAGTGGAAGACAATGTTGAATTTGCAAAACGTCAGATAGTCGATTCAATTTATAAAGAAGCTCGTGTAGAAGGAATAAATGTAACATTTCCTGAAACCCAGCAGATTTATGACGGCTTTCTGGTGAGCAGCCTTTCTTATGAAGATACTACGAAAATAATAAATCTCAAGCATGCCTGGTTCTTTGTTTTCGACAGCCTGGAGTATCCGTTTGACTTGAGATACATGAGGCATATCAATGCGATAATTGAAACAAATTTGATCAGAAATGCCGGAGTTGTGAGAAATATAAGTGTCCGCATATCCGGTACAGACTGGATACCAGAAATCCCGTCGCCGGAGAAAATAAATAGAGAAATAAACAGGATCAGACAGATTGAAAATCCTACAGACAGAAGTCTGGAGCTGATGCTGTCTGTGATGAGAGGACAGTATTTTGAAGATGGCAACAAGAGAACGGCACAGCTTGTTGCCAATCATGAAATGATAAGCAATGGCTGCGGTATCATATCTGTGCCTGTTGATCTTAAAACGGAATTCTCATCTCTTCTTGTGGATTACTATGAGTCTGATGACAGTAAACTGATAAAAGAGTTCCTCTATGATGCCTGTATCTCCGGCTTTACAAGGGGATGCCGGCTTTCTGACGAGGAGATTGCCACACAGAGAGAGGAAGATGCAAAAGCCATTGATGAGTTTCTGAAAAAGAAAGGGGACAAGTGAAGACTTCATAGTCTTTTTCTTGTCCTTCGAAGTCGATGGAATAGAGGCTGTTCTGTTGTATTGGCTTCTATAATGAGGGGAATGTAATTTCATTTTAGCCTGAGTTTCTGATTCCTGCTGTTCAGTTTCCCGGGAACTGTATATTCCACCAGTTCTTCTGAAATCAGTTCTCTCAGGACATCACGCAAAGAAGCACTCACATATTTGTATCCCAGCAGTTTCGTTATCTCTGATGCAGACAGCTCTTCATGTTCTTTCAGAAAATCCAAAGCAGAATCTCTGAGATCATTTTTTGATCTGCGCATTTTGTGTTTTTCCTCTGCTGTATCCGTTATGATATTCTGATAGCAGGCTTTAAACTTTTCATGAACAGGTAAAATCACTGTCAGATAGCTTCTTTCTGCATCTGTCTCAAAAACAGGCAGAGGGGATCCGTTTGCTTCCATCGCTTTCAGAACCGTGGGTATTCCCGTATTTCTTCCTTCTACCATATGAAGTTCTTTCAGAAAATCTCCGATTCTTCTGTTCCTGTATCGCCTTGATACCATCTTCCTGTTTTTCAAGTCCTCATCCGTTATGGTTCTGTCTGGCCCCGGAATGCTTGTTATTTCCATCTTCTCCGGTGTGATGGTTACTGTTATCGGCTCTCCGATCTGATATGACTTATGATATACGGCATTGGAGAGTACTTCCTCCACAGCTGCATAGGGATAGTTGAAAAAACGCTCTGCCTCCGCCTTGTTTCCGACTTTGTAGATCCTTTCTTTGATAATATAGTTTTTGATATAGCTGAGTGCATCTCTCAGCTGTTTATCAAGCGGCCCTGTAAATATCTGTTCGGTCATTCCTTCGCCAGTCGGATCCGGTTTGTCCACTACTTCAATTCTTGCATAACGGAAAAAATTATCCGGACGCTCATTAAAGAACATTAGTCCGACATTCAATGGTTTCATCATTTCAGAAGGGCCTCCGACAAGATGCATGTCAACTGCTGTCTCCAATGTGCTCCTGAACAGGGAAGCCTGATATAAATCGCTTTTCACCGCATGCAGATATTCTGACATAAGACTCGGACGCATATCTGCGATATCTGCTCTCATGTTTATGCGGTCATCGAACGGAATATCTCCTGCAAGCATGAAAAGCTCTTTTTCCTCTGCAGCGCTGGCTTTCACGGTGCTTGCAAGTTTTCTTATATAATATGCCTTATCTCCCTTTTTTTCTGTTTTGTTTACGGGAAAATGTACCGGGCATTTGTATGGTCTGTTTTCTCCGCCAGGTACCCAGATCACCATGATTTCTTTTCCGTCAAATTGTGTCTGTTTTGCAACCGGCAGATATCTGGGTTCAATCAGATTGCATTTTTCCAGCAACTCTTTGTTGATTCTGTCAACAGATGATTTATCAAGACCTGTTATCGGAAATACAGGCATTCCGTTTTCTTCCTCTATACCGATGATGATATATCCGCCGCCCCAGTTTTCTATATCATTTGCAAACGCACAGATTGTGTGGAGAATTGGCTGTGGATTCCAGTCTTTCTTATATTCCACTCTTGCATTTTCCACGACTTTTCTGCGGATAAGATCTTCAATGCTAATTGGCAGGGCCATAGTTCTTTCTCCTCTGACTTGAGATTTAACTTGATATTTATTTTAGTAAATCGCAAGTTAAGTATCAAGTTAAATCTCAAGTTAAATATGTTTTTGCGTGAAAAAGTAAATACGGGTTCTGTTAACAGTATCATTTGAATTTGAAAAGTATTCCTGATCCTGAATACCTTCTTAGAAAAGCATCTCCTGTCAAATATAAGGAACTTGTTGACTGGGAAACATGCATGCCAAGTCTCCGCCTTTTCAGTTATGCTGTTTTTGTAAGAATATCCGTCCAGCATCTGAGAAAGGTTGCATGGATTCTGTTTAATGAAGATAAGATGCCTTCTGTGCATGAATACGGGAATATAGATTGGGTAAATTTGTATGAGACAGAACTGAATTTGTTTTTCCAGTCAGAAACCGTATACGTTCTGAATACACTTATTTTCTGTATGGTCGATTATAATCCCCTGCATTTCTTCTCAAAGATTCACCGGCATTCACAAAAATATGATGTGATTTGAATAAAAACACATGTATAAGCTTCTTTGCAAGTCCGTGCCCGATATGATTTCCGTCTGTCCTGCTGTTGGTTTTTATCTTCTCCTGGTGCTATAGTTAATCCATGAGTCTGATAAAAACAATCGGAGATTATCTTATTGGCGACAACGGTGGTGTTGTCTCCATTACAGGGGCCGGAGGCAAGACCAGCACACTCAAGGCACTTGGTAAGATACAGAGTCCGAAGACTTTTGATTATGATGCCGATTATGCTTTCACCGATGAAGGCGATGCCCTGCTGCATGAGCCGGAAAAAGGGCAGTCCGTCTTTTATGCACAGCGTGCGCTGATGGATCCGAAGAAACTTGTCTCTCCGCGTACTGATGTGCTTTCGCTTCTCATCAAGCGCTATGATGTCACAATAATAGAAGCAGACGGTGCAAAAGGACTGCCTCTCAAATACCACAGCGACAGGGATCCCGTGATTGTGGATGAAACCACAGCCGTTCTTGCCATCATGGGTGCATCTTCTTACGGCGATATTGTGGACAACAGCTGTTTCGGCTATGAAAGCACTGCACCTGTTGATATGAAATTCATCAACTATCTTATAAAAGATGGTCAGGGTGCACTTAAGGGGATGAGGGGCCGCGCTCTGCTTCTCATCAATCAGGCGGATGAGAAAACGCTTCCGCTTGATGAATTTATCTCTCCGGTTCCCATCATAATGGGATCCGTGAAAGAAGACAGGATCTATGGAAGAAAGGATATTTGAAAAAGCAGCCTTATGCGAGAAAAAGAACATGGCTTTCGCGCTTGTCACGATAGCGGGAGTGAAGGGAACCGTACCGCGTAAGAGCGGTCGCATGCTTGTTGATGAAAAAGGAAATACGGTATCAACGATAGGCGGCTATGAAATAGAGAGGAAATGTGCTGAAGCTGCGCAGCAATGCATTGCGGATGGTAAAAGCCGCATGACTGCCATCCATGTCAGGGATAAAGGAGAGATGAGTGTAATGATAGATGTCGTGAACAGAATCAAAAAAGCTTATATAATCGGGTTCGGTCATGTGGGACAGGCTGTTGCCGGGTGTCTTTACAGACTCGGTTATGCCATATACATCTATGATGACAGCCCTGATACGGTTTATGAGAATGCTGTCGAAGTGAATATCGGCTATGAGAAGCTTTCCTCTCTCTGCCTTGATGAGCACTCGTGTCTCATCATCACAACATCTGAAAAGGATTATGCACTTGAAAGCATTGACTGGTCCCGTGCCTTCTATGTCGGTGCGATCAGTTCAAGAAGCCGCATTGCTGCAAAACGTTCAGATGCATCTTCTCCATTATGCATTCCGATGGGTTATGACACAGGTGCCGAGACACCTGAGGAGATTGCAGTTTCGGTTGCTGCCGAAGTAATGAAGTTCTATAACAGGACAGGGGGCTTTTCCCTTTATGAAAGGCGACGCCGGCTTGTTGTTGTGCGCGGTGCGGGAGACCTTGCAACCGGAACAGTCATACGTCTGACAAGAGCGGGCTATGATGTGCTCTGTCTTGAAATTGACAAGCCGACGCAGGTCAGACGCAATGTAAGTTTTGCAGAGGCCGTGTATGAGAAAGAGTGGACTGTTGACGGTCTTACTTGCCGTCTCATAGATTCCTGGAGGGAATGCTTCAGGGCTTTTGATGAAGGAGTTGTCCCGCTTCTGACAGATGAAAGCGGGGAGTGCATAAAACAGCTTGGGCCTTCTGTCGTGATTGATGCCGTAATTGCAAAGAAGAATCTCGGTACGCATATTGACATGGCTCCTCTCACAATAGCACTGGGTCCCGGTTTTGAAGCCGGACGTGATGCTGATGTTGTAATTGAGACGAAGAGAGGACACAATCTTGGAAAGATAATCACCAGAGGATATGCCGAAGCAAATACGGGTGTGCCGGGAATTATCGGCGGTTATGGCAAAGAGAGAGTCATAAGAAGTTCCGCAAGCGGAATTTTCAAAGGAATGAAGACATTCGGCGATATCGTCGAAGAGGGGGATGTCGTCGCCTATGTCGGTGATGTGCCGCAGCATACGCTTATAAGCGGGATGATCAGGGGAATGCTTCATGACGGCCTTGAAGTGAGTGAAGGTTTCAAGATCGCCGATGTGGATCCGCGCGGCAGCGGGGTGGACTATACCTCTGTCTCCGACAAGGCCCGCTGTATCGCAGGCAGTGTCCTTGAAGTTGTTGATTCTTATTTTGCAAAGGGATTATTCTAGGTGAAAGGTGTTTTATGGATAAGGAAGCTGAATACAGGAATGTGAGAAATGCCGCACTGAGGCTTGCCTCTCTCTCCGATGAAGAGAGGTCTGCCATGCTTTTGAAAATGGCTGCGGCTTTTGAAGAGAATAAAGAGAGAATATTCAGGGCAAACAGGGAAGACATTGAAAAAGCCGGGAAAGACGGTATCAGCAACGCGCTTCTGCACCGCCTTGTGCTTGATGAGTCAAAGCTTGCATCGGCAATAGAAGGAGTGAAGTCTGTCGCTTCACAGAAATGCCCTCTGCATGAGGTGAGGGAAAAGAGGCTGCTTGATGAAGGTCTTGTCCTTGAAAAGGTGACATTTCCCCTCGGTGTCATAGGAATGGTTTTTGAAGCGCGTCCTGATGCGCTGATCCAGATTGTCTCTCTTGCCATTAAGTCAGCAAACGGAATAATCCTCAAGGGAGGAAAGGAGGCATCATTAACCAACAGCACGCTTTATGAAATCATAAGGGAAACACTGGACGGTGCTGGTTCCGTGATGCTGCTTTCCAGCCACAGTGATGTAGATACGATGCTTAAAATGGAAGGTTATATAGATCTCATCATACCGCGCGGATCCAATAAGTTCGTCCGCTATTGCATGGATAATACACATATACCGGTGATGGGGCATGCTGATGGCATATGCACTGTTTATGTCGACTCTTGTGCCGATATGGACACGGCAGTGAATGTGTGCACCGACAGCAAGGTGCAGTATCCTGCAGCATGCAATGCGGCTGAGACCATACTTGTCCACAAGGATGCGGCAGAGACATTTATTCCGCTTTTTGCCTCCTCGCTTGAGCAGTACGGTGTCACAATACATGCGGATGAGCGATCATTGCCGCTTTTGAAGGATTATAGCGGAAAGGTTATGAAGGCATGTGAAGATGATTTCCACACTGAATTCCTTTCTCTTGAACTTGCCATGAAAGTTGTGGACAGCATTGATGAGGCAATCTCCCACATAGCAGAACATTCTTCCCATCATACCGATGCGATAGTGACTTGTGATGATACAAACCGCGAACGCTTCTTCAATGAAGTTGATTCTGCCGATGTGTTCAGCAACTGTTCGACCCGCTTTGCCGACGGCTACCGTTTCGGTCTCGGTGCTGAGGTGGGAATCTCAACCGGCAAGCTCCATGCCCGCGGTCCTGTAGGGCTTGAAGGTCTCACCACAACAAAGTGGCTGCTTTCGGGAAACGGACAGATTGTCAGATCCTACACAGGCAGGGATGCCCGCCACTTCATTCATAAGGATCTTCTGCCATGAGGGATTTTTCAGCTGTCAGACGGATTGTCATAAAAGTCGGCACAAATCTCCTTTCAAGCGGTGACGGCATTGATGCCGGGCGCATAAGGATGATCTGCGCACAGATAAGCGAACTGAAGAACATGGGCTATCAGGTGATACTTGTGACAAGCGGTGCAATAGGTCTGGGTGCGAAGGAGCTGGGACATAAGAACAAGGTGGTCCACATTCCGATGAGGCAGGCGTGCGCTGCAATCGGACAGCCTGTTCTCATGAGCTATTACAGGGAGGCTTTCAGTGAGTTCGGCATCATTCCCGCACAGGTTCTGCTTACACGCAATGACATGAACAACAGGAAGACATACAACAATCTCCGAGCTTCAGTCGCGACTCTGCTGTCAATGGGAGTCGTTCCCGTATTCAATGAAAACGATACAGTCTCAACTGCAGAAATCGGAACAGCATTCGGCGATAATGACAGGATGAGCGCAATGGTCGCATCCAAGATGGATGCATCTCTCCTCATCCTCCTGACTGACATCGACGGACTTTATACCGGCAATCCGAAAAAAGACAAGGATGCTGTTCTCATCAGCGAAGTTGATGAGATCACTGATTCCATCATGTCTTTCGCAAAAGGGGCGGGAAGCACTTTCTCAACCGGCGGCATGAAGACAAAACTGCTTGCTGCCAGGATCGCATCGGTTGCCAGCTGTGCAACAGTGATCGCTTCCGGCTACAGGGACAATGTCCTTGTGGATATCCTGAAAGGAGAGGATGTCGGTACTTATATCCATCCATCGATAAGACTTACCCAGAGGCAGAGGTGGATACTCAACAATTCGCATCAGGGAGCTGTCATCATTGATGACGGTGCCGCAGAAGCACTGAAAAAACACAGAAGTCTGTTACCGAGCGGAGTTACAGGTGTTTCTGGTGTATTCGAAGAAGGGGATGTGATACAGGTGTTGAAGAGTGACGGAACTCTTTTCGGCAAGGCTGTCAGTGCATTCGACAGCACAGCCATTGCCCTCATGATGGGCAAGAGGACAAGCGAGATCAGCCGTGAGCACAGAGACTACTGTATATTCCGTCCTGAAGACTTGGTGGTGAGCGATGATAGCACATTATAAGGTGGTACAGAGAAGACAGGATGTGGGGATGCGTATTTCCTCACTGTACAGACAGCAGCAGCTGTCAATCGGAATACTTGATACCGGCAGCATCGATGAGCTCAAAAGCGCGCTGGACTGGTACTGCCAGAACATGAACTGCACCCTGCATGTCATAACGCTTGAAGATACATTCGAAGATGAGGGCCTTGGTGATTCATATCCTGACATAACATTCATCTGTTTCAAATCCCTTGTCCCCCTGGGAGAGATGATCAATGCGTTTGCTTCTGAATGCTATGCATCCTATTTTCTTGTAGTGAGAAGCGATATGCAGATACTTGGATTTGACGGAAGCGCACTGCTCCGGATCATGGCGGACAAGAGTCATCCTGCGATGATCACTCCTGTCATGCTCAACAGCGATATGGAAGTCCTTCCGACGATCAGGGCACCGTTTCTTAAAGGAAAGGAACTGGATCCTCTTTCCTTCATGCCCGACATAACGCCCGGAACGCTTAGTGCGAATCTTTATCCCGTCATGGGACTTGCTCTCTATGACAGGGCGTTATTCCAGAGACTCAGGGGCTATGATGAAGAAGTGGACAGCGAATTTTTCCAGCTGATGGATCTCGGAAACCGCACACATCTTTACGGCTTTCCGATTTTCACCTGCAGCGATTTTGCCGTCCGTTTTCTGAACAAGCATTCAATCATCGAAGACAGATCCGCCTGCGGCGGAATGAACAGGGTCTATACAAAAGCGCTTTCCGTCCACCGTATTGCGGGAAAGAACGTGATCGAGAAATACAAGCCGTATGTCGACAAGCAGCTTCTGAAGAATGAGGTGAAGACGAAGCAGGTCATCCTCCAGAAAACTGATTACTTCACGCTGATAAAGGAATGGAAGAATGCAGGGGAAGAGGGAGAGAGACAGTGAAGAGGCTTCTTCTTCTCATAATTCTCATCATCTCCTGCCTTGCCCATGCGGCTGCTGATCCCTTCACTGGGCATGTATCTCTTGTCATCCTTGATGCCGGCCACGGCGGAAAGGATCCGGGTGCCGGTGCAAACGGTCTTGAGGAAAAGGATATCACCCTTGAAATCGTGTTGAAAATCAGGGATGAGCTCCTGAGCAGAGGGTACGGTGTTCTCCTCACACGTGATACAGATACATATCTTGACCTCAGGGAAAGGACGGATGCCGCAAATTCCGCAGACTTCGATATGGACGGCTTTCCTGTTTTCATTTCCGTGCATATCAACTCCGCATCTTCCTCATCCGCATCCGGCTTTGAGGTGTATGTCAAAAGGAGTGCTCATGACGTTGCAATGCTCTCTCCGTCTTCCAGTGACAGGCTGATGCTCAAATACTCCGGTTACGATAATTCCACTCTCAACGATATGCTGAACAGGACAAACCTGCGTCTTGCTTCCCTTATCTGTTCCGGTTTTGAGAAGGAGTTTCCGCTTGTGAACATGAGAGGTGTCAAAAGCGAGGATTTCTATGTGCTGAACACTGCATGGATGCCGGCAGTCCTGATAGAGGTGCTTTTCATTTCAAATCCGGACGATGCCCGCATGATGACAGATGATGTCTTCCAGAGATCCCTTGCTTCCGTCATAGCAGATGCGCTTGACAATCTTTGATGCCGCTATTAACTAAACTTCTCTTATAGGCTATCCTTTGATCATGATGAGCAGATATCTTGTGGTTCCCATGGGGGAAGCTGCGGGAATAAGTCCCGAGCTTATAATAAAAGCTTTGAATGATGAGAAACGCAGAGCCTTCGGCCGTGTGATAGTCGTCGGTGACAAGGCTCTTTTCAGAAAAGTCTCAAAGGATATCGACATTCCTCTGCCTTTCACCTGTTTCGTGGAAAGTGACGCGGAGCTTGTCACTGCAATAGCTGCAGGGGAAGAGACTGTTTTCTATAATCTCAGATGCATTGATCTTGACAGTTTCAGCTACGGACAACTTTCTGCGGATACGGGCATGGCATGCTATGCCGTAACCGCAAAAGCTGTGAATCTGATACAGAATTCATATGCAAGCGTGCTTGTGACTCCTCCGCTTGATGCCCGTTCTCTTGCCATGGCCGGAATTGAGACCACAAATTATGAATCGATGATCACGACTCTTGCGGAATGCAACAGAGGTGTGGCGATGCTTGATGCGGGAGGCGTGAAGATATTCAGCCACACGCATCACATGAGCATAAGGGACTCTCTTGAGACCGTGAGATTCGAGCTGATTCTCGACACGATAATAAAAGTAGACTCGCTGACTCAGGACAAATCCGTATTCGATCTTGATAAGCCGCTGGCAATCGCAAGTGCGAATCCGATACATGCGGATTCGCTGAAATATGAAAAAGAGGAGATGGAGGCGATCATGCCTGCAGTCGCCAAGGCAGGCGAGATCGGCATAAATATTGTCGGGCCCGTAAGTGCTGATCATCTGATGCACCGCGCAAGCAAGGGACTTTACCGGGCGGTGATAGCAATTTTCCATGACCAGGCTCATATCGCGGCGATGTCTCTGGACTTTGAGCATACCGTCACGGTGAACTGGGGATGGCCGTTTCTCGCCGTTCGTGTTGACAGGGGCTCCATGATTGAAAGGGCAGGAAAGGGAATCATGAAACCGTATTCTCTTGTCCAGGCCATGACAGTTGCCCGGCAGTATATAAAACAGGGAGTCATAAGTTGAGAAAGAAAGTGCTTCTCTTCATTCTTGCCGTTACTCTTTTCCTGAGCTCATGCTCGACAAGCGTGAGCGTAAGTTACAACCGTCCCAGTGAGATCAACATGAGCCGTTACAGGAATATCGCTGTTGCTTCGACAGTCCCGTTCAAAGGATTCCGCTCTCCCGGCTTTTATGTAAGGGCTGTGGATGATGCTGCGGCATTCGGCGCTCATGTGAGAAGTTCGTATGATGAAGAACTTGCATCCGAGGTTGCATCATATGCGACCGCTTCACTTGTCAGCAGTCTGTCCTCTACAGGATTCTTCAACATCATATCCTCATCTGCCGCTGACGACATGATCAGCAGAAGCCGGATGGGTTTTTCAATCCGTGATGATATTGACTGCTATGGTGTCGATGCCTTCATAATCCCGCGCATCGTATCAATGGATATGAACGAATATCTCTCGTCGGAGCGTTTTTACCACTACGATTATTCACGGGTTGACCAGGATGGGAATCCCGTCCGCATTGCAGACTACAGATACTATCTTACCCAGAGTGCAAGCATTGTCTATTCCTATACTGTGATAGATGCCGGCACAATGACTGTCTATGCGTCGAAAAATTTTTCCGACAAGGTTGAGAATACCACAGAAGTCACCAGTTTCGGTTTCAGCACTCCTGATCCGGCATCATATTTCCGCCTGATGGTGGACAATATAACAGCTGCAGCCGCTTTCCAGCTTGCTCCAAGCCGGGCTGATGCGGATATGAAGCTGATGGACAACAAACCTGAAAACAAAAAGTCTGAAGCTGCGTATGATCATGTGAAGGACGGTGATCTGCATTCGGCATTGCAGATATTCCTCAGTGTATGGGATGCAGATGCCCATCTTCCATCCGGCTATAACTGTGCTCTCCTGCTTGCTGCGTGCGGTGATATTCCTGCTGCTGTGGATCTGCTTCATGAGGTGCAGACGCTGTATGGCGGAAACAGCGATCTGTCAGATCTCCTTGCCGCACTTGAAGAGATGAACAGAAATAATGAGGCGGCACAGTCCCAGATGGACGGCAGTGCTCCGTATATAAACTATGCTGACAGCTCCACCAGCATATTTGCACTGGTGATGGGAGAGTGAGTGATGATAATTGCGACAATGGATGATGGGACTGAACTGGTGAAAGGCAGAAAGTATGCGCATCTTGCATGCGGTGCTTCCTCTGTTCTCACGATGAAGACAAGAAGATTCGCAGAAGGAGACGGAGCAAAGCTTTTCGAGACTCTCAAGCGATATGTCTCATCAGGTGATTTTGATGCAATTCTGGTCTCCGGTGCGGATAAAATGCTTCAGGGTGCGGGAAGTGATGCTGTGTGCTGGATGCTGGATCATGCCCGGGATGATGATTCTTTTCTTCTGGTTTTGAGCGGAATCAACGAAAACTTAATAAAAATTAAGTAATTATAAGAAAAAAAATATTAAAAATAGCCTGTATGCAGAAATAAAAACAGAAAAATGAAGGTAAATGGCTGCATTTTACCTTCATTTTCCATTATTTTATTGAACTTTCAGGCTCTTCTTCATGCTTTGAGTCCGTATTTTGTTTTTTCTTGCTTTTTTTCTGTGCACGAAATTAAACTTGTCTTATGACCTTGATAGACATTCACACCCATCTGTTGCCTAAAGTCGATGACAGCAGAATGAAGAAATATAAGTTCTCATCGATGATGGCCAGATACAAGGAGGCTGGAATAGACAGAATAGTCTTCTCGCCTCATATTGACGACCCGTATGTTGATACGAAAAGGGACAGGATCGAAAGCACTTACGGGTGGGCGAGGGAAAAGGCTCTCAAAGCCGGAATTGAATGCTATCTGGGCAGCGAGTTTTTCATCCGTGATCAGAAGGAGCTCGGCTTCATTCCTCATTTCGGAACGCATGTGCTGTGTGAGACTGACACAACATTTGCTCCTGCCGCCTATCTTGATACGGTGAGACGGATTCGTGACATGGGATATACAGTCATACTTGCCCATGTGGAGCGCTATAAGTTCCTGACTCCCGGATGTGAGCTTTTCCAGATTCTCCACGAGGAGCTTGGCTGCATGGTGCAGGTCAATGCAAGAGGCGCCAGAAGCGAAAACGGCAGGATCTGGATGAAAAGCGGTCTTGTTGATTTCATAGCAACAGACAATCACGGGGAGGAGTCTTTACCCCTCGATCTGTACGAGATACTCGGCCAGTATCCGTATGTGGCAAGGAAAATGGATGCCTTTGTCCGGAACAATCTGGACTGAGATATCTGAACTGATAAGCAAATAAAATGGGGAATCCCATTTTTTAGGAGGTAAGCATATGTTGCTGAATATGACTATTGCGAACTTCAAGTCCGTAAAGTCCCCTCAGAAGATCAGCTTTGAGGCACTGAGGGATAACCGCCTTCCCGAAAGCAAGGTTGTTGTCATCAACGACAAGCTGAAGGCAATCAAGACAAGCGCGATCATCGGACCCAACGGTGCGGGAAAAAGCTCATTTGTCCGTGCGCTTGAAGTCCTTAACAGGGTTGTGACCAGTCCTGACGAGAATGAAAATCCTCTTGCAGGAGCCCTTTCCGGCACTGTTTTCGCATATGGTGTGGAAAAGACAAAACCGGCTGAGATAGAGATAGAGGTTCTGTTGTCAAAAGGCGACTACAGCGAGGAGAATCCGACTGTGATCGCCCGCTACCGCTTCGTAGCAAACAAGGACAGAATCTATGAAGAGACTCTCTATCATGTGGTCAACGGTTCAAAGAAACTCATGTTCGAGCGCAGGTATGTAGAAAGCGAGAATGTCTATGCATACCGTTATGGAAAGATGTACAGAGGGGAGAAAAAGCGTCTTGCAGGAAAAATCGCCGACACGGCCAGCTTCCTCGGCATGGCTGCCAGAAAGGGAGGTGAGACCTGTTCAATGCTTTACTCCTGGTTCACAGACAGTCTGCACATCCTTCCGATGGGCGTTTCCTCCGCAACGGAAAGCTACATAGCCGAAATGCTCACAAAGCATCCAGGCTGGAGGGAACAGCTTTCCAATTTCTTCTGGGCTGTCGACATTACGGATATCCGCCGTGTCGGAGTGAGGGAAGACGGAAAGGTTGTCTTCACCCACGTGTACATCAATGACAAGAAGGCTGACGGATATTCAAACCTTTTCACTCTGGAGTCTCTTTCACTCAGACGTCTTACGGCTCTTGCCGTTGCTTTCTTTGAATGCTTCACAAGCCACAAGACTCTTGTTGTAGATGACTTCGGCATGCTGCTTCATCCTGATGTGCTCTGTCACATTGTGGAAATATTCGAAGCCTGCAACAAGGAAAGCCAGATGCTGGTTGTTGACTGCAATCCGTCCCTGCTCAAGGAAGGCCTGCTGAGACGCGACGGTGTCTGGTTTGCACAGAAGAACCACGAATCAAGCACAGAGTATTACTCGCTTGCGGATTTCAAGGCTTCACGCGGCAAGGCGAATACAAGAGAGAAGTATCTGCAGGGTGCTTACGGTTCTCTGCCGATTACCAGCGAGTTCTACTTCGTTAATGATGAAAAGGAGGCTGACTGATGGCTACACGCAAAAGAAACAGTACGGAATCAAGAAGGACATTGCTCCTTGTTACAGCCACTGAAGCTGAAGCTCTAAATGCGAAAGACCTGAAGCATCTGATCTCTTTCACCGCAAGGGAGAAGAACAGAAACAAATATGATGTCGCTTTTGCTCTTTTCGGTTTTGACGACGTGAATACCAGCATTGAGGAAGTCAGGGAAGCACAGGAGGCATGTGCCGGCAGAAGAATACAGCTGTGCTATTTCAATCCATGTTTCTCTCTCTGGCTGTATATGCATCTTGGAAAGCCGCAGAGTTTCATTTCCGATGCTTCTGTATTCGAGAGTGAAGTCAGAAAAGCGATACAGGGACTTGAGTGGACACCGGAATATCTTCTTACAGACGGGCTGAATCTCCACATGAAACTGTTCCCGCGTCATTCGCTTGCCGACCAGAACGCAAGAGATTACAACAAGCTTGCGATACAGGCGACAGGAGAGAAGGCGACTACAATGCCGGAGCTTAACAAGATGATTACTGAAGTATGCGGACAGGCTGACATGTCTCACAATACAAAGGTATTCAAATAAGGTATGGAAGCCAGCATTGCACTGCTTACCGAAATCTTGGCCCTATGTATCATAAGCATTGACTTAGGGCTGAGCATTGTTTACAGAAAACTCATCCGCCAGAGGCGCTCTGCGGCGATGATAGTGTTCTGCGCGACCAGTCTCGGCCTTATTTTCTTTCAGCTGCTCGATTCCTGGTCCGCTCTGTCATTCTCTCCGCCTGTTTATGATATCCTGCGCTATATCTGGATGGTGGTCGTGATAGCAGACGGTGCATTCCTTCTGTCTTTTGTGCCTTATTTCACAACATGGATAATTGCACATCCATGGAGGAATCCCTATAAGACGGTGTTTTTCATCTGCTCTCTTGTCTTTACGGGCGTGAGCATAGCCGACCTTGTATGTGACAGCGTGATTCTCAACCGTACCGCCTTTCTGATCTGTCTGTTCGTCGTTGTCTTCTGTCTGGCCGTGATGATTAGAAACCGGAAAGGAATAGAGGACAGGGATGTGCGGCACATGATTCTCACAATTGTCATAGTGGGTCTGTGCCTGCTTCCTTTCATCATGGCGAGTTTCTTCATTGACTACATAAGGACAATCGCATCCCAGGTGCTGATCCTGGCCTATGCGATAGTCATTCTTGTCTTCCTTTTCCTGTCTGTCAGCAGAAAACTCAGCGAAGAGAAGCAGATTGTAGAGAAGGAGGAAGAAAATGGAGGCTCAGCCGTTGACCTTTCCTTCTATCATATAACGGAAAGGGAGGAGGAGATAATCGGGCTGATCTGCGAAGGCTGCACGAACAAGGAGATTGCACAGAAGCTCACACTGAGTGTAAATACGGTCAGCAATCATATTACGAATATATTCGACAAGACGGGAGTCAGAAGCAGGATCGATCTGCTGAATCTCGTAAGACGGGGGATCTGGAACTGATACGGATCCTCTTCTTTTAAAGACACTCCCGGCTGCGATTTTCTGAAACAAAGGAGGTGCTGCAGCATCAGACAGGCTGCGGTGGTGAAATTCAGATGCTTGAGTATGATTCTTTCAGCTATGCATATAAAGGACTTTATACAGATTGCGCACCGGTCATCAAAGCGGCAAGATCATTCACAATGCTGCATGACAGGACGGCGAAAGAGTGCGTGCTGTGCATTCACGGCTATGCCGGATACCCCGGGGAGCTTGTTTCCCCTGCTCAGGCTCTCTACAAGGCAGGATATGACGTGTATGTGCCGCGTCTGCCGGGAATGGGGACAAGCGGAAATGATTTCAAGAATACAACACGTTTTGACTGGATGATTTTCATAACGAAGATCATTGAAAGGCTCAAGGAAGACTACAACAGGATAAATCTTCTTGCCCATTCAATGGGATGCCTCATTGCGGTTATCTCCTCTTTTGATGATTACATCGGCAAACTCGTGCTTGCCATGCCAGCATTCAGCATTCCATCGCTGGACAAGAGCGTGCTGACAGATGCGCTTAAGGCTGGCGATGACTATCCTGTACACTGGCACAGCGACGCACGCTATAATCTTCATTATGAAAATGCTCCGTGTGATGATGAGATTCTGGGCAGGGAATATTACTCGCACATGTATCCTTCCCAGCTTATCGAAATGGAAGTCCTGCGTGCAAATGCGCTCAGCCAGTTTGCGTTTCTGGAAAAGCCTGCGCTCGTGCTTGCATCTCACTCTGATGCTGTTGTCGATTATTCATGGACAGAACTTTATCCCGGCATAGCTGAGATCAGATGGATAGAAGGGGCGACTCATTATGTTTTTTATGATATTGATCCGGAATGTGAAAAGCAGGCAGTTGCCGCATCCATCGAGTTTTTCAGATGGTGAGTTCCGCTTTTCTTTTTTTAATGACTTTTCCTTTGAGGTCTGTTGTGCAATATCTGTTAAAACAATAATATGAACTAACTATTTTTGCTTAATGGAGAATAAAAATGGAAGTTCGAGTACGCTATGCCCCGTCGCCAACTGGGTTACAGCATATCGGAGGAGTGCGCACGGCACTATACAATTATTTTTTCGCAAAGAGTCAGGGCGGAAAATTCATACTCCGCATAGAGGACACAGACAGGGAGCGTTATTCAGATGAATCGCTTCAGGATCTTTATGATACGCTGGACTGGCTCGGTATCAGATGGGATGAAGGTCCTGTCGTAGGAGGCCCGTGCGGTCCTTACATCCAGTCGGAAAGGCTGGAACTTTACCAGAAGTATGCAAAGCAGCTTGTGGATGAGGGGAAAGCATACTACTGCTACTGTACTCCGGAACGTCTTGAAGAAGTCAGAAAGCAGCAGATCGCCTCAAAAAGCCAGTATCAGGGATATGACAGACACTGCGCCAATCTCAGCGAAGAGGAGAGAAAGGCAGCACAGGCAAGCGGAATCAGACCTGTGATCAGGCTGCGCGTGCCTACAGAAGGAAAAACCACTTTCCATGATGTTCTCATGGGAGATATAACACGGCGCAACCGCGATGTGTCTCCTGATCCCATCCTTCTCAAGTCAGATGGATATCCCACATATCATCTGGCAAATGTGATTGATGATCATCTGATGGGAATCACTCATATCATGAGAGCCCAGGAATGGATTCCATCCGGCCCGCTTCATATCCTGCTCTATCAGGCATTCGGATGGCAGCCACCGGTATATTGCCATCTTCCGATGGTCTGCGGCAAGGACGGCCAGAAGCTCAGCAAGAGACATGGAGACACTGCGGTACGCGATTTCCGTGCCAAAGGCTATCTGCCCGAAGCCATTCTCAATTATGTCACGCTTGTCGGCTGGTCTCTTGACGGACAGACAGAGTTCTTCACAAGAGAGGAGCTTGAGAAATGTTTTGTCCTTGAGAACATACATGTCTCATCAGGTACTTTCGATTACAAGAAACTGGACTGGTTCAACGGTCAGTACATAAGGAAAAAAAGCGATGATGAAATAGTGTCTCTCATTACGCCTTATCTCCAGCAGGCCGGATTCATCAGCAGCGATGTGAGTGCAGATGAGAAAGAGAAACTCTATAAGCTTGCACCTCCGCTGAGGGAGAGAATGAAGGTACTCTCAGACTGCGTTCCGCTTTCCGCGTTCCTTTTCAGGGATGAACCATGCACAGATATCAGCCAGTACATCGCCAAAGGCATGGACGAAAGCAGCGCAAAGGAAGCATTCCTGCGCGGCAGTGATATCGTCATTGCAAATGAAAAGGCGGGAAAAAGCTTCAGCGAGACGGAAGAGGATGTCAGGAAGCTTTCAGAAGAACTCGGCGTGAAGCTCAACGGTATATTCCAGCCGGTCAGGGTCGCCATCACCAACAGTACGGTATCACTTCCTCTTCATGACTCGATCTCGCTGCTGGGTCTTGAGGAGACGGAGAGGAGAATTGAAAGGGCAAAGGCTCTTTTCACACAGGAGGATTAACTATGGCAGAAGAAAAACAGGTTGTTACAATGGATAAAATCATTTCACTTTGCAGAAGAAGAGGTTTCATCTTCCAGTCAAGCGAAATATACGGCGGACTGAACGGCGCATACGATTACGGCCCGCTGGGTGTTGATCTCAAGAACAATATCCGCGATTTCTGGTGGAAGGAGATGACGCAGATGCATGACAACATTGTCGGTCTTGATGCGTCGATCCTCATGCATCCGCGCGTATGGGAAGCTTCAGGACATGTTTCGAATTTTTCAGATCCGATGGTTGACTGCAAGGTCTGCAAGTCCCGTTTCCGCGCGGATCAGATCGATCTGAATGCGCCATGTCCGGTGTGCGGCAACAGGGACAGTTTCACCGAACCGAGAAATTTCAATCTGATGTTCGAGACTCATATCGGTGCGAACAAGGACAGCGCGTCAGTTGTCTATCTCCGTCCCGAGACTGCACAGGGCATTTACGTTGACTTCAAGAACGTGCTTCAGTCTTCCCGTGTGAAACTGCCTTTCGGCATCGCACAGGTCGGCAAGTCATTCAGAAACGAGATCACCACAAAGAATTTCATATTCCGTTCCTGTGAATTCGAGCAGATGGAAATGCAGTTCTTCTGCAAGCCGGGCACTGAAGATCAGTGGTTTCCGTACTGGAGGGAGCAGAGAATGGAATTCTATCACAAGATGGGTATCCATCCAGAGCACCTCAGATGGCATCAGCACGGCCCGGATGAGCTTGCCTTCTATGCTAAGGATGCTTATGACATCCAGTTCCTCTTCCCGATGGGATGGCAGGAACTTGAGGGTGTGCACTCCAGAACTGATTATGATCTTACACAGCATCAGAAGTTCAGCGGAAAGGATCTCACATATCTTGATCCTGAGACAAATGAGCGCTATATCCCGTATGTTGTCGAGACTTCTGCAGGACTTACACGTAATGTGCTAATGGCTCTCAGCGATGCATATGATGAGGAAATGACACCTGAAGGTGATGTGAGAACGGTTCTTCATTTCCACCCTGCAATCGCACCTGTCAAGGTTGCTGTTCTTCCTCTTGTCAAGAAAGACGGACTTGGAGAGTATGCGTCAAAGCTTGAGCATGAGCTCAGGGACGATTTCGTCACATTCTATGACCAGAGCGGAGCCATCGGCAGAAGATACAGGAGAATGGATGAAATCGGTACTCCTTACTGTGTCACAGTTGATTACCAGACTCTTGAAGATCAGAGCGTGACTGTACGTTTCCGCGACAGCATGAGGCAGGAGAGGGTCAGTGTCTCATCACTCGTTTCCTTCATCCGGGATGCGATGAAATCCTACAAGAGAGTTGAGGGCTGAACATGAACAAGGCTTTACAGGTATTATTTGACAGAGGTTTTGTGAAAGACTGCACAGATCTTGACCAGCTTTCCGATCTGATGGATCAGGGGCCGGTTACTTTCTATCTCGGTGTGGATCCTTCAGGTGCATCAATGCATATCGGGCATACAGTCCCTGTATATGCGATGAGACATCTGCAGGAGCACGGCAATAACCCTATTGCGCTGGTAGGCGGCGGAACCGGGCTTATCGGGGATCCGTCAGGCAAGACCGAGATGAGGAAACTGCTGACACTGGAACAGGTTCAGTCCAATGCGCAATCACTTAGAAACCAGTTTGCCAGGATTGTCGATTTCTCGGACAATGTACCATCAGGTTACGGCCATGCAATCATGCGGAACAACGCCGACTGGCTTGTCGGTCTCAATTACATTGAATTCCTCCGTGACATCGGCAGATATTTCTCTGTAAACCGCATGCTTACATTTGAAGGAACGAAGCAGCGTCTTGAAAGGGGGCTGAGCTTCATTGAATTCAACTATCAGCTGCTGCAGTCATATGATTTCTACATGCTCAACAAGAATGAAGGCTGCCGCCTTCAGATCGGCGGTGCAGACCAGTGGGGCAATATCGTGAGCGGTATTGATCTCATCAACAGGATGGACGGGCCCCAGTGCTTTGGCCTTACTTTCAACCTCATCATGAGAGCTGACGGCAAGAAGATGGGCAAGAGCGAGAAGGGTGCGATCTTCCTTGATAAGAACCTTTGTTCCGTATATGACTTCTATCAGTACTGGAGAAATGTTCCTGATGCCGATGTGATAAAGTTCATGAAGCTTTTCACCTTCATGCCGCTTGATGAAATCCGTGAGTATGATGATCCTGCAAGGAACATCAATGATGCAAAGGAGCGTCTCGCATTTGAACAGACGAAGATCATTCACGGCGAGGAGGAGGCGCTCAGGGCAAGGGAGGCGGCAAAGGCGCTTTTCAGCGGGGCAGCCACAAACAGAGAAGGTATTCCGACTGTCAGTGTTGAGAAGAGCGAGCTTGAAGCCGGACTCGGCCTGCTTTCCGCAATGGTCAGGGCCGGGCTGTGCAAGTCGAACAGCGAAGCCCGTACAATCGTAGTGCAGGGCGGTGCTGAAGTAAACGGCGTGAAGATATCAGATTCACGCTGCCAGCTTACCTTGAATGATCTTGATGAGAGGGGTGAAATCATGCTCAAGTGCGGAAAGAAGAAATTCTGCCGCCTTGTAGTTGCATCCTGAAGTCTTTCAGATCATCTTTGAATCAATGCAAATGCGCTCTGTTTTTCAGGGCGCATTTTTTCTTTCAATATGAAATGTCTTTTTATCACAAAACACAGTGCGGCTTTGTGTTAAGCTTGCAGTCATGAAGAAAAGAATTGTGCAGATTGCTTCGGTCATAATAATCATTGTCGTACTTGCAGTTATATATATCGTGAAGCAGAATAATGTCAGCGAGGCTTTGAGCGAACCGGTTTTGAACGTGAATATAAATACAGATTCTGCCGGCAGTACGGAAGCTGCGGCTGAAAGTGTATCTGTTTCTGCTGAGTCTTCCGGTACAGCAGGTATTGCTGCCGCTGATGAAAGTACATTGGAAAGTGTTCAGGAAACTGCCGTGCAGGCCGATCCTTTGTTCGTTACGGAAATTGATGAGGAGTCCCTGCGCAGTTCAGGTATTCCCGTGATGATTCAGTTTTTCTCCACCACATGTATCCCCTGCATGTCCATGATGGATGATCTGAGAACTTTTTATGCCGAGAACTACGGACGGGTGAAAGTAATCGCTCTTAATGTCAATGAATATCCTGAAGCTGCGATGATGTATCCTGTCTCTGTGGTGCCGACTCAGCTGTTTTTCACTGCACAGGGCGAGAATTATATTCCATCTGACAGAATCCGTGCTTCGGTCGGCAACTTCGCAGCATATACATACAAAAATACAGGCGAGATCGCGTATGTTGTGCATCAGGGTATTCTGACACAGTCTCAGATGAAAAGAATAACCGATGAGGCGGGAGTAATGTGATGTTTGAGAATTTTCTGAATGATTTCAGCCGTCTGATCAATCCTGAAAGCCCGTTTGTCTATCTTGTCGTGTTTGCGGGCGGTCTTCTTTCCTCATTCCTTCCATGTTCACTTTCATCCCTTCCTCTTGTCATAAGCTATGTATCTGCAGGCAGGAGGGATACGAAAAGTTCATTCAGGCTTTCACTTGTATTCGCACTCGGACTCACCCTTACATTCACTTTTCTGTCGGTTCTGGCTCTGGCTCTGGGTGAGCTGGCAGGAAATGCCGGACGCCTGTGGTATCTGATCCTCGCGCTTCTGATGCTGCTGATGGGTCTGCAGATGCTTGGGATTTTCACATTCATTCCTGCAAGTTATCTGCAGACCAGAAATACAAGAAAAGGGTACATGGGTGCGTTTCTTTCAGGCATTCTGTCAGGTGTGTTCTCATCTCCATGTTCAACTCCGGTACTGGTTGCAATCCTGTCAGTGGCAAGCATGTCGGAGAGTATGGCTTTTGCGGCCATGATGCTTTTATGCTATTCAGCCGGATACAGCATTCTTTCAGTACTGGCAGGGACATTTGTCGGCTTTGTCTCAAAGCTGAGTGAAAGCGGATCGTACAGAAAACTGAGCCGGATTATTGAGATATTTCTCGGCTCAGCCATTCTTATTCTTGCTTTCTATCTTTTCTATCAGGCTTTCTGACGTCCGAGGGAACGGCGCAGAATTTCAAGATTCATGTCATAAGGTTCCCTTATTATTCCGCATTCCGTTATTATGCCTGTTATGTTCTGGTGAGGAGTGACATCAAAGCTCGGGTTGTATACTCCGATTTCATCCGGTGCGACTTTTGTTCCGTTTACCATTGTGACTTCACTCCTGTCTCTTTCCTCAATCGGGATGAGATCTCCGCTTTGTGTGCTGAAGTCAATGGTTGTGGTCGGGGCTGCAGAGTAGAAAGGTACACCGTAGTGCTTGCAGATGACTGAAAGCGCAAAAGTACCGAGTTTGTTTGCTACATCTCCGTTTGCAGTTATCCTGTCTGCTCCAAGTATGACCAGATCTATTTTTCCGTCCCTTATCAGAGTCGCCGCAGCACTGTCAGGAATGAGGGCGGCAGGAATTTCAGCCCTGACAAGCTCCCATGCCGTCAGACGGGCACCCTGGAGGCGCGGTCTTGTCTCGTCAGCATATACAAAGATGTCCTTGCCTTCATAGAATGCTGTCTTGATCACACCAAGCGCTGTACCCCAGCCGCAGGTCGCAAGTGCACCTGTATTGCAATGTGTGAGAATAGTTGCGTGGGGTTTGATTAAAGAACTTCCGATCTCTCCGATCTTCCTGTTCATCGCAATATCCTCACTGACAATGCTCTGTGCATCTTCTCTTATCGCATTGAGGTTGAATGAGGAATCAAAAGCTGTTCTCCTGACTCTGTTGACAGCCCATTCGAGATTGACGGCTGTAGGGCGTGCCTGAATCAGATGGTCGCAGAGCTTGTTGAATTTCTCATCATCACCGCCAGCTTCCTTTGCAGCAAAAAAGACACCGTATCCTGCAGCACCTCCTATTGCAGGGGCTCCACGCACTACCATGTCCTTTATGGCGAAAAACACATCCTCGACATTCCTGCAGATGAATTCTTTTTCTTCACATGGCAGAAGGCGCTGATCAAGCAGAACGAGCTCGTCATCCTTCATTTCGAGAGCCTTGAAATTTTCATCAATCATCATGGTCTTCACTCCTTCTTAAGTTTTTCCCATCTTTTGTGAACTTTGGAAATTATATACTCTTCATCAAGCGTGGTGAGCCTGCCTTTTTCAAGCAGACATCTTCCGTTCACGTAAACAGAGTCGATATTTGAGGAATCAAGAGAAAACACGAGAGCAGAAAAAATGTCGTTTACTGGACACATATTGCATGCATGTGTGCTGATAAGCGTTATGTCAGCTCTCTTTCCTTCTTCCAGTGTACCTATGTATTTGTCTGCCTTAAGAGCTTTTGCGCTGTTTACTGTCGCCATTTTCAGCACTTCGTAAGGCGGAAGTGCTGCAACATCCAGCGTGCTTGCGGTGCTGATCATTGCCGCAAGCCGCATTTCCTTGATCATGGAAAGATTGTTATTGGAGCTTGCGCCGTCTGTCCCGAGTCCCACATTTGCACCGAGCGAAATGAACCGGCTTACAGGGGCTATGCCGGAAGCAAGCTTGCAGTTTGACGAGGGATTGTGGATTATCGACACATCTTTTCCGGCAAGCAGTCTCACTTCCTCATCCTGCAGCCATACGCCGTGTGCAACATAGCATGGAACATCAAAGAAACCGAGTCTGTCGAGATAGAATGCAGGCAAATGCCCATTGTCATTAAGACAATCCTCCATTTCCTTACGTGTCTCGCTGAGATGTGTGTTTACAACGGCATCATGTTCTTTTGCCCAGGCGGCTGCATAACGGTATGTTCCCGCACTGCATGTATAGATCGCGTGAACGGCAATATCTCTTCTGAGAAGGTTTTCATCAATTTCTTTGTCAAGGCGGATGTCTGACAGTCTTTTTCGCGTTTCATCCTCATCTCCGAAAAGGGTGAGGGAGAGGAATCCTCTGATACCGGCTTCCTTACAGGCTCTTGCCGTCATCCACTGATGAAAGTACATGTCTGCGAATGATGTGCATCCGGATTTTATGAGTTCGCATAATCCCAGAAGTGAGCCGTAGTATATATCTTCATCATCCATTCTGTCTTCAATTGGGAATATCTGGCTGAGCCATTCCTGAAGATTAGAACATGTATCCTTGTAGTTTCTCATGTATGTCATGGAAAGATGCGTATGCGCATTTATGAATCCGGGAAGTGCTGTAAGCCCTGTGCAGTCCCTTTCCTCATCTCCATGCAGATCAGGAGCTATCTTTCTGATAAATCCGTTTTCGATAAGAATGTCGGATCTGAAGATCTTTTTTTCTTCTGTCATCGGGATGACAGTCAGGTTTTTAAGTACAGTTTTCATATGTAAAATGATAGCACAGATGATGGTGCAGTTGGAGATGAAAAAGGGGAAGCTGAAAAATATTTCTTTCCTGATTGAAAAAAAGAGCGGGGGAACGCATGCTCCCCCGGAAGAAAAAGTCAGTCTTGAGAAAGATATTATTTTGCGACTGTGTTTCGCTTGATTTTCTTTGTTGTCGTCATGTCCATGGGCTTGTCAAGGATCGTGATTTTCTCAATCTTCTTGTAACCTACAAGCGAGCGGTTGACCTGTGTGACAGTCTCTTCGATATCTTTCCTGATATCGTCACTGCTCATGTTCCTCTCTTTGTAATAATCGCCATTAGGATATATGACAGCTTCAATTGCCTCGCATGGAACATCCTTCTTCTGCTGGTAACCGCGTACAAGAATCTGCTCGACATTCTCGCAAGTCTGGAAAGCATCTTCGATCTCTTCTGGATAAACATTCTTTCCGCCTTCGGTTACGATGATGTTCTTTGCTCTTCCCTTGAGGATGAAGTATCCATCTTTATCCTTGATTGCAAGATCGCCTGTCCTGAGGTATCCGTTTTCATCAAAGAGTGCCTTTGTATTCTCCTCATCTTTGTAATAGCCGGTAGTCACATTCGGTCCTTTTACCCTGATTTCTCCGATACCATCCTCATTGGGATCTGCGATTATGATGTCCATCATCGGAAGAGCGACACCGATTGATTCAACCTTGAATTTTTTCACGGGGTTGAGCGTAAGAACAGGTGCAGTCTCCGTAAGTCCGTACCCCTGCAGGAAATCGAGACCCATCTGCTGGTACTGTCTGAATACGTCCGGAGAAAGAGGACCTGCACCGCAGATGAGGAATTTGTTGTTGTCCATTCCGATTGCCGAGAGAATCTTTTTATTGAAGAACCCCTTCAGCGGAACGAGTCCGAAGTTCTTCTTGAACCATCCGTTTACAGCCATTGCGGTTCTGACCACGGCATATGTCAGTCTGCCTTTTGCCTTCACCTGCTTCATGATGCCTGCAAGGAGCTTGTTGTAAAGAAGGGGGATTCCCATGAAGATTGTCACATGCCCCTGCTTCATGTCATTGACCATGCGTGAAACAATGATACCGTGACCGAAGACACATTCCGCGCCGAATTTGACAGTCTCAAGCAGAACTGTTGTGCATGAATATGAATGGTGAAGGGGAAGAAGAGCGTACAGGACATCGTTTTCCGATACATCCATATTTGCCCCGGCAGCCCAGACATCGGAAACAATGTTCCTGTTTGTCATCATAGCACCTTTTTCATTGCCTGTTGTTCCGGAAGTGAAAAGGATTGCTGCAAGTGCTTCACAGTCTGTCGATGCACATGGGTAGACCTTGCTGCTTTCCGTTTCGAGAACATTCTCAACTCCGTCGATGTGTCCTTTCAGAGTCATCATTCCCTTTAATCCCATGAACCATTCATTGTCCTGTGGAATCTTGGTGATGACATCAAAATCCGCGATGATGAACACAGCGTCGGCAAAAGCCGCAAGAGAGCAGACTCTTTCAATTTTAAGCTGATTGTCTATAGGAACGACCACGGCGCCGATATAGTTGACAGCCAGATAAGACATGGCCCACTGGATTGAGTTCTTGCCGTTGATCACGACTTTCTCACCGGCTTTCACACCGGCTTCGATGAGTCTGGCGGCAATTGCCTTGATATGTGCATCTACCTCAGAATAAGTGTATGTCTTTCTGTGCGGGTCGAATACCGTGAAACATGGACGTGATGGAAAGCGGGAGAGCGAAATGGCGAACATCTGATAGATTGTCGGCCATTCTCCGTCAAAATACTTGCCTCTGTAAGTGCTTAATTCACTCTGGATATCAGTCATAAATTGTAAACCCTCGGAAAAAAATAATAGCCATATTATGCTATGTGCTTAATATGACAAAATTGATTTGTTTTGTCAATAAAAAACTATTTTTTATTTTGTAAAGATTTATATATATAGTTAAAAAGTACTATTATGAGTCTTTTCGCTATTTTGCATTTCTGTAATATAATCATTGATGAAGAGGAGGAATGATTATGATTCACGAATCGCTTCTTTCACTGGTCGGATGCACTCCGCATGTCAGGATAAGCAGAATATGTACGGAAGGTGCACAAGTTTATGTAAAGTGTGAACGTTTCAATCCCGTGGGGTCAAGCAAGGACCGGGCTGCCTTGCATATGATCGAGAAGGCAGAGGAGCGCGGCATTCTGAAAAAAGGTTCTGTGATAATTGAGCCGACAAGCGGGAACACCGGAATCGCACTTTCCTTCATCGCGGCGATAAAAGGATATGAATGCATCATTGTGATGCCGGATACAATGAGTGTTGAGAGGCAGCGCATGATCAAGGCGTTTGGAAGCAGGGTTGTCCTGACGGACGGGAAGCTGGGTATGAAAGGCGCAATAGAGGAAGCTGAGAAGATTGCGCTTGCAATGAATGGTGCTTTCATTCCGATGCAGTTTGACAACAAAGACAATGTTCTTGCCCATTATGAGACTACTGCCTGTGAGATCGAGAGTGATTTCGGCGGCAGTCTTGACAAAATAGTGTTCCCTGTCGGCAGTGGCGGAAGCATAACGGGAACTGCGCGTTATTTCAGGGAAAAAGGATATAAGACAAGGTTCATTGCGGTTGAACCATCCGCCTCTCCTGTTCTTTCCGGCGGAAAACCCGGACGGCATTCCATCCAGGGAACAGGTGCTGGGTTTGTCCCTTCAATATACGATGCATCAGTGGTTGATGAAATTGTGTGCGTCAGTGATGATGAGGCTTTCGGGATGACCAGGTGTCTTGCACGTATGGAGGGCATATTTGCCGGCATTTCATCAGGCGCTGCATTGAGCGGTGCCCTTAAAACAGCGCAGGCAGGAGAGAAAATACTTGTATTTCTGCCCGATTCAGGAGAAAGATATCTGTCAATGTCTTTCTGGGAAGAGAACGGGATCGCCGATTAACTCTTTTATATCGTTGTAAATCACATCTGCATATTTCTCAAGTGTGTCACGCTTTCCGTAGCCTGTCATGACTGCGACAACATATCCTGCATGTGCGGCTTTCGCATATTCCATATCGACAATGGAATCCCCGACTATGCAGATCTCATCACTTTCCAGGCCGTAGAGAGCTTCAAACTGTCTTATTGATTCAATGTGCGGCTTCTGTCTGCAGTTTGATTCTTTTGTCCTCAGGAATTTTACATACTGATCAGTCCTTGAAATATCCAGGAAGGCTTTTGTGTTGCTTGTGATATCATTTGTGACAAGACCTATGACTATGCCTTTCTCATCAAGACGGCTGAATAAATCGGTAAGATAAGTGAAGTCCATGCTCTTCAGCTTGTAAATAAGCCGTGTGCTCTGTCCGTTGAGCATCGGTTTGAGGATTGACCACAGCTTGAACGGATTGATTGCGTTCCTGATACAGAAACTCAGGATCCTGAAGAAAATCCTCGCAACCTTGTCGTGGTTGAAAAGAAAACCGTCAGGGTAATGATTTCCTTTGTTGTCAACGCCGACAATTTCATATATTTCCTGTCTTGCTCTTTTCCCGTTCTTCACACTGAATGTCTTCAGAATTGTATCAACATAATCTTTGACTACAGGACCCCATACCTGCGAATAGTTGTACAGGGTTCCGTCTTTGTCGAATATTATTCCTTTTATGCTGTGACTTGAATTCCCGGCCATATCTGAAGTGTACAACCAATAGCAGACTTGTGCTATAGTTTCCATTATGTATACATCTTCAATTGAACGCCGTACGGAGAAATTCATCACTGATGCGGCCGGTATCAGCTTCAGGACAGACTGTTTTGTATATAATCCTGTGTCCTATGCCTATGACGTATTCCGCAAATATGAGAATATGGCTCTTTCAGGCAGCAACCGTGTGCTGTTCATCGGCATGAATCCGGGGCCTGATGGCATGATGCAGCTCGGTGTTCCCTTCGGTGCCCTGTCCATGGTCACAGGCTATCTTGATCTGGATGGGGTTGTTGAAAAGCCGGCAAAAGAGCATGAAAGAAAAAAAATACTTGGGTTCTCTGTCAGGAAAGACGAACCGAGCGGAAAGGCATTCTGGTCGATGATAAGGAAAGCCTTTCCTGACAGGAATGATTTCTTTTCCTTCGCATCTGTTCAGAATTTCTGTCCGCTTGCTTTCCTGAAGAGGGAAAGCGGTGCAAACCTGACACCGGACAAACTTCTGAAAGAGGACAGGCATGTGCTTGAGCATCTGTGTCTTGACTATTTCGGATACCTTCTTGACGAACTTGATGTGGAAACAGTCGTTGCTGTTGGAAACTATGTGGAGAAAATGATGACTGTCCTTGGCTTTCCCCATATAGTGAAAATCATGCATCCATCTCCTGTGAATCCCAGAGCTCATGAAGTGTGGGCAGATGAGGGAAAAGCGGTAATAGAATATCTTGAAAAGGAGAAAGTGTTTTGACTGAAATAACCCGTAATTCATATGCAAAGGTGAATATCGGTCTGAGAATTCTCGGCCGGAGACCTGATGGCTTTCATGATATTGATACTTACTTTCATCTTATTGATCTGCACGATGTGATTCATCTTTCATTCAGCAAATCATCCTGTCTCTCGATAAACATCACAGGCAATGAATCGTATCTTGAAGAAGGGAAGACGGATCTGATGGAAAAAAGCGCACGGCTGTTTTCCCTGCTTTCAGGCATTTCCTTCCATCTTGAGATCGCAATAGAAAAAAACATTCCCTTTCAGGCCGGACTTGGCGGCGGCTCCGGAAATGCGGCTTCCGTTCTTGATGCACTGAATGAACTTTGTTCATTTCCATTCAGCCGGAGCGAGCTGGAGAGAGTTTCCCTCTCTCTGGGCTCGGATGTTCCTTTTTTCCTCTGCGGCTGTGCTGCGGCACATGGACAGGGAAGAGGCGAGCTGCTTTCTCCTGTTGTTCCTGTATCATGCCCTGCACTTGTTGTACAGCATTCCGGTGACAGGGTCGATACTTCGCTTGCATTCCGTCAGCTTGACATGAACGGAAAGCGCAGGCTGAGTCCGCTTGCACCCTGGACCACCGACATCAGGTGCTGGAAGGATCTTTACACGAATGATTTTGACGCGATACAGCCTGTTCTGGAAAACAGCGGATATCTGAATGAACGGGAAAAAGCAGTTTACGCATCGACTTCCGGTTCCGGTTCAAGCCAGATCCTGCTTTATGATAATAACTGTGAGTTAAACAAGGCTCATGACCGTTTCCGCGCTTTGGGCAGTTGTTTTACAGTTTGGAAGACAAATCTCAGAAATAATATTCACTAAAAGTTGTGTTTTTTATTGAAGAATATGGCTGAGAGTAGTAAAATAACATCTGAAAGAGTATTTAGGTGCATATATGGAAGTTACAGACATAAAAATCCGGCTAGTATCCGAGACAGATCAGTTGAGAGCTTTTGCTACAGTGGTTTTTGATTCTGTTCTCGTCGTTCATAATATCAAGGTTATTTCTACTGGTGATAAGCTGATAATAGCAATGCCTTCCCGACTTGTAAGTAATGGGGAATTCAAGGATGTTGTCCATCCTATATCCAGCGAATTCAGAAATGAACTTGCCTCCCAGGTTCTGGATGCGTATGAAAAGGCAAGGTGCGCCAGGTCTGATAAAAGCATCAGGTAAGAGCTTTACATATACTGACTGTTCTGATATAAATTTAGTGCCTGAAAGCCTGTGACGTCTAAACATGAAACGAAAAGCATGTAAGGCGGCCGCACAGGGAAACTGTTGTCTTTCTGCAGCATAAAGCCGGGTCAAGGCATTGCCGGTTCAGGCCGCGGTAAGGCTCTCGGAAGAGATGAATCTCTTTAAGACAGAATACAGGCGCGGCGGAGAAATTCATCCGCATGAGGTTCAGAACAGCAGTTTCGCAAAAGGTACTGGGAAGTCGCCAAGTGGTTAAGGCTCTGGTTTTTGGTGCCGGCATCGCAGGTTCGAATCCTGCCTTCCCAGCTTTTTTGTCTTCGCTGGCACATGAGATGCCGTTTTTCTCTATTGCAATGAAACCTTGAACTCTGATATAGTTATCCGGTGCGCCGCAGGGCGTGCGTAAATCCATGGTAATTGGTTTTTACCAATGAGAGTACAAGGAGTAATGATATGTCTGATGAGAAAATGAGCCTCAAGGCTAAAGCAAGGACAACAGATTTCGGCAGCGCTGGCAGCCGCCGTCTTCTCCGTGCCGGTTACATTCCTGCTGTAATTTACGGGAAGCAGGCACCGGTTCACTGCGCAGTAGGTGCAAAGGAATTCATGATGAAGATGCATTCTTTCACAGGTTCCACTCTTATTGCACTGGATGTTGATGGAACAGAACACAGAGTATTCATCAAGAGTTTCCAGGAGAATCTTCTCAAAGGGATTGTCAACCACATTGATTTCTATGAAGTCACTGCCGGCGTCAAGGTAAGGGCAAAGGTCATGATCGAACTTGTCGGAACTCCGACCGGTGTCAGAAACGGCGGTGTCCTTGATCAGGTTCTTCATGAAATCGATATCGAATGCTTCCCGAGAGATCTTCCATCTGTCATTCAGGCTGATGTTTCAGCTCTTGATCTCAATGAAGGTATCCGCGTAAGTCAGCTTGTTGTTCCTGAGACAATCAAGATCCATACACCTGGAGACGAAACTGTCGCAACAGTGAAACCTGTAAAGGTAGAGGCAGCTCCTGTAGCAGATGAATCAGCTGATGCATCAGCGGATGCGGCAGCAACAGCATCTTCTGCAAACGCCTGATGGTATGTTGATAATCTTTGGACTTGGGAATCCGGGTCCGGAGTATGAAGGCACACGTCACAATGCAGGTGTGGAAACACTTGAGAAACTGGCAGCATCTTACCGCGCAAAGCTGGTAAGACGCTGTTTTTCTTCTTACAGGACATGCATCATAACTTCGGAATGCGGAAATAAGGCGCGTCTTGTTTTTCCACTGACTTACATGAACGGGTCAGGGAAAACTGTTCCCCGGGTAGTGAAGGAAAATGATGAGGTCATTGTCATCTGCGATCAGATGGATCTTCCACCAGGCCGTGTCCGTCTGCGTGCATCAGGATCTTCAGCTGGACATAACGGTCTGAAGTCAATGATGGCTTATCTTCCCGGGAATTTCAAAAGACTTTATATCGGAGTCGGCCGTCCCGTGGAGGGAACAAGTGTGGTGGATCATGTGCTTTCCATATACAGCGATGACGACAGAAAGCTGGTTGATGCTGCGCAGATGGAAGCTGTGAAATGCCTGAGACGCTATATTGACGGAGAGGATTTCAGCAGATGTGCACAGGATCTGAATTCATTCAGGGGTGATCTGCAGTGACGCCTCTTGAGTCTGTTTCCTCTTTTTTTGAACGGTATCCGGAGTACGGAGGACAGCAGATAACACTTGCCTTTTCAGGCGGTTATGATTCACTGTGCCTTCTTGCCTGTCTTTCTCATCTCGGCTTCAGTGTGCAGCCTGTCTACGTTAATCATAATCTGAGAGGGAGGAAGGAGCTTTCTGATGAAATTGAAGTGAACAGGGCTAACTGTGCCGTATTTGGCTGTACTCTTGAGGTAATCACCATTGAGAAGGGAAAGATTGATTCATATGCACGTGATCATGGTCTGACATGTGAGGCCGCCGCCCGTTCACTGCGTTATGAGATATTATCCCGTTTTCCTCTTGTCGCCACTGCTCATAATAAGGATGATCAGGTAGAGAGCCTGATGATGAAACTTATTTCCGGTGGCACTTTTCTCTCTCTTGCCGGAATAAGGGAAAAAAGAGGGGGAATAATACGCCCGCTTCTTGAATGTGCACGAAGCGAGATTGAGTCATACGTCAACTCACTTCATCTCTCTCCAAGTAGTGACAGCACAAATGATGAGCTGTTCTGCTTCAGGAACAAGGTGCGTTTCCTTGTAACACCGTACCTGGATTCCAGTGTGAAGAAAAGACTTCTGAATATATCAAAAAACATTCAGATAATTGAAGATAATGCAGAAACAATATCTGTAGATGAGATTTCAGGCTATTATCGTGTGTCGAGAGAGAGATTTTTGAATGCGTCTTCCATATCAAGGCTGAAATGCATTTACAGTATATATTCCATCTTCGACCCCGGACGTCTCAGTGATGCGGAGGTCAGGCATATCGTAGACTCTTGCCTGGATGGCAGAAGCTATGATTCGTACTTTTTTCATATGCGCTGCACTGCTGATGAAATACGCTTCTATCATCTGAAAACATGGTTCGCTTTGCCTTTCGTAAAAGGAACTTTTCTGCCGCATGGGCTCATGCTTGATGAAAGCTGTGCTGCTGATGCCCTGTGCATTGATATGAGGAAGATTCATTTTCCCGCACTGATCAGGCTGAGCGGTGAAGATGACACCATAGTCCTTTCCGGGCACAGCGTCAGAGTTGCCGGGCTTTGTGCTTCATACAAGTGTCCTTATGCATTTGTGCTCCAGGACATGGACGGGATAAAGGCAGTATGGGCACGATGTTTTGGCGGGCGCAACAGGATTTCAGACACACTAAAAAGTCCGCAGTGGAAAAACCTTCCAGGTCTGGAGATGACGAAAAAACACTGACTGCGCCTTGCATGTGAAGCATATAAATATTATATTTAGGAACAATTAAGCATTTTTGCTTTGAATGTGTTTAATGGAAAAAATATGGACGAATATAAAGACGACGAAAAGAAAGATCTGAAAGAGGAACCGGGTGCTGAAAAACAGGACAGAAAACCTGAGGACGGCATCAGGGATGAGGACAGAAAGGACGAGGGCTCAAAGGAAAACAAGAGCGGGAAGAAGACAAAAAAAGACAATGTCTACGATCAGTACCGTTACTGGGGCAGCGATAATAACGACAAAGATTCCAAGATCAAGCTGAACGGCCGCAACAGATTCACGCTGTTTATTTTCCTTGCGCTGATCATTTCTTTTGCATTCCTCTTTTTCAATCAGGGTTCCGGGCAAAGGGCAACGGAGGTTTCCTATTCTGCTTTCAAGACGGCTCTTGATTCAGGTTCTGTCACACAGGTTGATATACAGGATGAGTCCGAGATCTCATTCATTACGTCAAATGGCTTCTATGGGGTTGCGAGAATACCGTACTATGATTCTTCTCTCATGGATGAGCTTGAGAAAATGAATGTTGACATCGCAGGATCTGTTGCAGATGTTTCCATATGGGTTCTGCTTCTCAATCTCCTGCCCTGGATAATCTTCCTCGTGATCATTTTCTCAATGTACAGACAGGTCGGTGCTGCCGGAGGTTCCAGAATGATGGGACAGTTCGGCAAGAGCCATGCGACGCAGTATTCGGCAAAGGATAACAAAGTCCTTTTCAAAGATGTTGCAGGCCAGAAAGAAAGCAAGTATGAACTTCAGGAAGTCGTGGATTTCCTGAAGAATCCGGAGCGTTATGTCAAGATAGGTGCGAAGATTCCAAAAGGTGTCCTGCTCGTCGGTCCTCCGGGAACGGGAAAAACACTTCTTGCCCGTGCTGTTGCAGGAGAGGCAGGTGTGAGCTTTTTCCATACATCAGGTTCTGATTTCGTTGAAATGTTCGTCGGTATGGGTGCTGCACGTGTCAGGGATCTTTTTGAGACAGGCCGCAAGAATGCACCATGCATCATATTCATTGATGAGATTGATGCGGTTGGAAGAAGCCGTGGCTCAGGACTTGGCGGCGGACATGATGAGAGGGAACAGACTCTCAACCAGATACTTGTGGAGATGGACGGTTTCTCGACTGATCCCGGGGTTATCGTAATGGCTGCGACAAACAGACCGGATGTTCTTGATCCCGCGCTTCTGCGTCCGGGCAGATTCGACCGTCAGGTCACGGTTGATCTGCCGGATGTTCAGGAAAGACTTGATATACTGCGCATTCACTCGGCGAAAGTCAAATGCGAACCCGGCATTGATCTTGAGCGTGTTGCCCGCGCAACCCCCGGTTCTTCCGGTGCGGATCTGGCTAACCTCGTGAACGAAGCTGCATTGTATGCAGCCCGTTCAAAAAGGGAAATGGTCAGCATGGATGATTTCGAGAAAGCCAGAGACAAGATGATTCTCGGTGTCGCAAGAGAAAGCAAGTTCATGACAGCAGAAGAGAAAAAAGCTACAGCGTACCATGAGGCAGGACACACCCTGCTGCATTATTACCTCAAGCATGTTGATCCTCTTCATAAGGTTACGATCATTCCTCACGGCAATGCTCTCGGTCTTACCATTTCACTTCCGGAAAAAGATCAGTATACGCTCAGGGCGGGATATCTGAAGGACAGGATTGTCATCTGCATGGGCGGCTATGTCGCTGAGGACATAGTCTATGGAGAGACAACTACCGGAACTTCAAATGATATCAAGCAGGCTACGAGCATTGCACGCAGAATGGTTACAGAGTGGGGCATGAGCGATCTCGGCTTCATCCATCTTTCCAATGAGGGTGAACCTCTGTTCCTTGGTCGTGAGATAACGCAGCATAAAGATTTCTCGGATGCCACAGCGAAGAGAATTGATGAGGAAACTGAAAAGATCCTTGATGAATGCCTGAAGACGACCAGGGAAATCCTTACCGCACACAGAGACCAGCTTGACAAGCTTACCGACGCTCTTTGCGAGAAGGAAACTCTTGATGATGCCCAGATCAGGGAACTTCTCGGATTTAAACCTGAACATCATGAATCGGAGCTTGTCTGATGGCACTCAGTACTGCATATAAAAGAAATTTCTGCATTATCGCGCATATTGATCACGGCAAGAGCACTCTTGCTGACAGATTCATAGAAAAAGCCCGTATTGTCACGTCACGCGGTCCTGTTCAGACTCAGCTTCTGGACAGCATGGATATAGAGAGAGAGCGTGGCATTACAATAAAAAGTCAGGCTGTTACAATACCTTATCATGCTGCTGACGGGCACGATTATGAGCTGAATCTTGTAGATACACCGGGACATGTGGACTTTACATATGAGGTTTCCCGCGCGATTTCGTCATGCGAAGGAGCTCTGCTGCTGATTGATGCATCTCAGGGAGTGGAAGCTCAGACGCTTGCCAATCTTTATCTTGCCATGGAACATAATCTTGAGATAATTCCTGTTATCAACAAGATAGATCTTCCATCTGCCGACATTCCTTCATGTCTTCACCAGATTGATCATGATCTCGGGCTGGATCCGGATGCGGCCTGTTTTGTTTCCGCAAAAACCGGAGAGGGTGTCGATTCTCTTTTTGAAGCAATCGTCAATCAGATACCGGCCCCTGAAGGCAGGGATGAAGATCCGCTCAAGGCTCTTATCTTTGACAGCCATTATGATTCATACAGGGGTGTTATAGTTCATTGCCGTCTTTTTGACGGAATGCTCAAGACAGGCGATGAAATCCGTTTCATGCACTCCGATGCCGTATATAAAATTGAAGACTGCGGCATATTCCAGCTTCAGCTTGTATCAAAAGGCGAACTTCATGCAGGCGATGTAGGTTATTTCATTGCCGGAATAAAAAACATAAGTGATATAAGAGTCGGCGATACTGTGACGAGCTTGAAAAATCCGGCAGAATCCCCGCTGGAAGGATTCAAGGAAGTCAAGCCGGTTGTCTTTTCATCAATTTATCCTGTTGACAGCAATGACTATGAAGAACTGCAGGATGCCATCGACCGCCTTAAGCTCAATGATGCAAGTCTTGTTTATGAAAAGGACAGTTCTGCTGCGCTCGGGTTCGGCTTCAGATGCGGGTTCCTCGGTCTGCTTCATCTTGAAGTGATCCAGGAAAGGATTGAGAGGGAATTTGATCTTTCGATTGTTTTCACCTCTCCTTCTGTCCGCTATATCGTGCATATGAAAAACGGTGATACTCTGAGTATCGATAATCCGCTGGAATATCCGGATGTGATGAAGATAGAAAGCGTTGAGGAGCCATATATAAGGGCAAACATCATCACTCCGACTTCATATGTGGGGCCTATCATTTCCCTTTGTCTAGAGAAAAGAGGGTATCAGACAAACATGAATTATCTGGATGAGAAGAGAGTCGAGCTGATTTATGAGATGCCTCTTGCTGAGGTTCTGTTTGATTTCTATGACAGATTGAAGAGCATATCAAGAGGATATGCATCATTCGATTACGAAGTGATTGACTATAAGAAGACGGATCTTGTACGTCTTGATATTCTTGTCAACGGGGAACCGGTTGATGCGCTTTCCCAGCTGGTGTTCAAAGATAATGCACAGTCAAGGGGCAGACAGGTTTGTGAACGTCTTAAAGATGAGATACCCCGCCAGCAGTTCAAGATAGCGATTCAGGGCGCTATCGGCGGTACGATCATCTCAAGAGAAACGATTTCAGCCTACAGAAAGGATGTCACTGCAAAGTGTTATGGCGGTGATATTTCCAGAAAGAGAAAACTGCTTGAGAAACAGAAAGAAGGAAAGAAGCGCATGAAGATGGTCGGCAATGTTGAAATTCCTCAGAGTGCTTTCCTTGCCGTCCTGAAGACGGAGGATGACAAGAACTGATATGCTTTCTCTCTCTTCCTTCCGGATGCTTGCAATGATCAGGGAAAATCCCTCATTGATCTGCTTGTCAGAGAAAACGGGATTATCAGTCCAGACTGTCAGGAGAACACTTGAAGCAGTTGATAAGGAGTATGATTGCCAGCTGTTCAGCAGTTTCTCATCTGAATCAGCAGAGCTTTCGGATGCAGGTGATGTGTATGCTGCAGCAGCACAGAAAATCATCAGAATCCTTTCTGATGCTGATGCAAGGGCAGAGAAGATAATACGTGAGCGCCGCAATGCAGTTGTTGTCGGTTCTGTTTCGAAAAGCCTCGATAAAAGACTCAGGAATCTTGATGGTTTCAGATTAAGGAATGTGTTTTTTGATATAACAGACACTAATGCCGGGGATTCAATGAGAAATCTGGGAAAGTCCCTTGATATGGTTATAGGTTTCTATGATGATGCCCTTCTGAAGCGATATAAGCTGGAAGCACTGACTTTCTCTGATAAGGCAATGGCTGTTGCGGCTTCCTCCTCATCTTCTGTATCCAGAAAAAAGCATCTGGATATCGAGGACATATATGAGCACAGGCTTTACGTGCCGCGCAAGGGTTTTTCCCGTCGCATTGACAATTTTGTAAACGATATAAAAGATTTTCATCCGCGGATTGAAATTATGAATGCTGAATCATATTCGCCCGAACTCATGAGAAAAATCAGAGAGGATGATGATTTTCTGCTTGCATCACAGGATATGGATCTTTCTGGTTATTCACTTAAATGCATTCCTGTAGACTGGAATTATAAAATCAGTTACGGTCTGCTTTACAGTGCAAAATGTGAAAAAGCAGTACAGGTCGTTGATTCTCTGTTGTCAGATGATTGATTATAATCTGACTGATTTTTGTGATTATTGCAGGCTGAAACAATTTGTTTGAAATATAAATATCAGATAAATATTCCTTTTAAGGAATGATTAATTTTAATAAATATTAATTTGTTCATTCAGTTTCTTTTTCACTCTGTTATCCCGTGACGTTTTGGTTTATACTTCCTCCATGGCTATTAATACATCAACATTCGGACATCTTGCCGACGGGCAGGAAATCAAAAAGATCACTATAAAAGAAGAAAGCGGAGTGCAGGTCTCGATTCTCACTTTCGGTGCGGTAATTCAGGAATTTCTCGTTCCATGCAGAGGCGGAATGAGAAATATCGTTTTTTCCTCTCCCTCTCTTGATGACTATATCTCAGATGGGTCATACAAAGGACAGATTGTAGCGCCGTATGCAAACAGAATTTCCGGTGCCCGGTTTGTTCTGGATGGCAATGAATATCTTCTTGATAAGAACAACGGAGAAAATAATCTTCACAGCGGAAGCGCCAACCTGGGACAGAAGGTGTGGAACATTATCTTTCAGACAGACAATTCTGTTGTTCTCAACTGCGCTCATAAAGACGGAGATGGAGGTTTTCCCGGAAATATAGGAGTCACAGTCGCATATCTGCTTGAAAACGGACGGCTTACCATTTCTTATACAATGTCTTCGGACAGAAAGTGTGTTGTAAATCCGACAAATCATGCTTATTTCAATCTTAAGGGCGACGGATCGTCTGTTCTGGATCATAAGATCAGGATTGAGGCAGATAAAGTCGTGATGGTTGATGAAAGTCTTATTCCGACCTCGCTTGTTCCTGTGAAAGGAACTGATTTCGATTTCACTGCATTCCATGAAATCGGAGAAAGAAGGGGTGGCAGATATGATCACTGTTTTGTCTTCAATGCGGCCCGCAGAGCTGAAGCGGTATGCGATGGTCTGTCTCTTACTGTGGATACAGATCGTCCGGGAATGCAGCTTTACACCGGTGAATTCAATCCGTCGTGCAAGTGTATGTGGCCGGCATCCGGTGCATTTTGTGCATTTGCCCTGGAAACAAGCGAGTATCCTGATGCTGTCAACAGGAAAGATTTCCCTTCTGCGGTGCTTGAGGCCGGGCATGTATTTAAAACAAGAACATCCTATACAGTCAGAGAGGTTGAGTGATGAATGTTAAGCTGATCGGAATCACAGGAGGCTCCGGATCCGGTAAAAGCACGGTTGTGCGTAAAATATATGAAGCCCATCCTGATGCTGTCTGCATTGAACAGGACAATTATTACAAAAGTGCATCTTATATAAACAACGACAATATCACCGCATACAATTTTGATCATCCTGATGCTTTTGATATGGATCTGATGATGCAGAATCTGATGGATCTTAAAAATGGGAAAGCGATTGAGATGCCACAGTATGATTTCGTCCACCATCAGAGAAAGGATGAGACTGTGCATATCGAGCCGAAGAAAATAATCATTGTGGACGGCCTGATGGTTCTTTACGACAAGAGAATCCGTGATCTGCTTGATCTGAAACTTTATGTCGATACTCCCGCAGACATACGTTTTGTCAGAAGGCTCATGAGAGATATAAGCGAAAGGGGCAGAACTGTTGACTCTGTTGTGGAACAGTATGTCAATGTTGTCCGTCCCGGCCATATGAATTTCATAGAGCCGTGCAAGGAATATGCTGATCTGATCATACCTGAAGGCGGGTACAATCAGAATGCTCTGGATGTTCTGATAAATTATGTTCAGATGCTGGCGGGAAAGAATTAGTTAACATCACTGACTAAATATAATTATTTATAAAGGCAGAAATTATATTCTTGCTTTCTTTATTTGTTCATCAAATTGCAGACATGGATTTCCGATTTACCGGTCTTTTTTTCTTTTTCTGTATATGATGAATCCATTGCGTATCGAGCTGAAACTCCATTTATCAGGAACCTCATCCGGGCCGCCGAGAAAGAAACGCGAGCAGCGAAGTATCCGGGCAGTCCCCATAATGCTTCCTCTGATTATGCCGAATCTCATTACAGCCTTTTCGAAGTAAGAAGAGCAGGAAGGTGTATAGCGGCATTTGCATGGCCCGAGCATGGGAGATATGCAGAATTTATAGATGTAAAGCGGGAAAAGAAAAGCTTTTCGAAGTATGTTCTTCATATTCTAAATTTACAATGTCGTATCCGGCTATATAAAGGTGACGTTTGTGATTGTACATGAATTTGTAATTTAGATGAAGAGAAAACGATTATGTTGATTTTTATTCTCTGCAGAATTATATCAATTGTATGAAGCTGATATATGTGGTTGAAGATCATGATGTCATAAAAGATGGTGTTGTGCAGTATCTTTCGATAAACGGGTATGAAGCAAAAGGTTTCGGAGATCTTGCTTCAGTCAGAAATGCCATTGCATCTCGTCTTCCTGATCTCATCATACAGGATGTGATGCTGCCTGATGGCGACGGATTCATGTTCATAAAGGAAATAAAGCAGCGTCATCCGATGCTGCCTGTCATATTCATGACAGCAAGAACGGAGGAATCGGACAGAATACTCGGTTTTGAAATCGGTGCTGATGATTATATTTCAAAACCTTTCAGCCCGAAGGAACTCGTCCTGCGGGTCAATGTACTTTTCAGACGGATCGAAGGCTCCTCAGGCAGGCAGACATCTGACAGCAGACTTTCTTTTGAGGACGGAGAGAATGTCCTTGTCATTGACATGGATGAGCATCGTCTTGTAATCAATGGAAAAGAGATTTCTCTTACTGCAGCGGAATGGAAGATAGTCACTTTCCTTGCGCAGAACGAAGGCCGCCTGATTTCAAGAGGACTCATACTTGAAAAATGTTTCGACTATTCATTTGAAAGCTACGAGAGAGTGGTTGATACCCATATCAAGAATATAAGGGCTAAGCTGCGTCCGGGAAACTGGATTGAAACTGTCAGAGGTTACGGATACAGGTTTTCAGCTCCTTTTTCAGGAGAAAAAGGGTGAAAAGGAAAGCCGACGGACTGCTTTTTTTCAGAATATTCTTTACAGTGCTGGGTATTTCAGCGCTGATTGTACTGTGCGAGCTGGCGGTTTTTTTCTCAACGATAATGAAAATGGGAAACAGATGGACGGAATACATAGCCCGCGACTATGTTCAGACACTGGTTTCCCTTCTTGATGGAAAGGAGAGCCTGAGTGCTGAAGATGTGTATGAGGCAATTGTAGCTGCTTCTGATGACAGTATTTCCGGTTTGCTGATCCGCAGTTTTGCCGACGATGCGATCTATATGTACGGCGGCCTTCCTGAAAATGGCCAGGGCCGCATAAGCAGAAAGCTTTCAGAAGTCGTTGATACCGGCTGGCATTCTTTTGAGAAAAACAACCCTGTATATGTTCTATCGCTTGCTGAAAATGAGAATGGCGGCTATTCACATATGCTTTCCGCTTTAGGTACCGGAAGCGGAGGCCGGACATCTGTGACCTACAGTGTTCCTTCTTTCATCGGTGAAAATGACATTGCAGCAACTGTGTTCATTGAACACAATGAAGATTTGCTTGTCGGTCTTGATCTTCTGATCTTTGACATGTACTCATTCGGCCCGACCAGTTTTGTCCTTGATACGATACTGCTTACTGCAATCTGGCTTATTCCTCTGAGTCTTGTAATTGCAGTTGCTGCTTCTTTTGTCTTTTCCCGCCGGACCTCTGATTCCGTTGGAGACATTCTCAGTGCCCTGCGCAGAATGGCTGACGGTGATTTTGACGTAAGCATAAGGAAGCAGAAAACGTATGAGCTGAATGAAATCGGCAACTCGATTGTTGAATTGTCGCACCAGCTTGAGAAGAACAGAAGAAGCCGTGATGAATGGATACGTTCAATTGCTCATGATCTGAATACGCCTCTGACTAGCATGAATATGATCATTCAGGCAATTGAAGACGGCATTTACGAAGCGGATGGGAAAACGATCGCTTCTCTTAAAAATGAAGTTGAAACACTTACCAGACGTGTCCTTTCCGTAAGATACTATGTCTCACTCCTGAACTATGATTCTGAAGTGAGGAAGGATGAAATAAACGCGGCAAAGTGTGTGGAGCAGGTTGTTTCTCTCTGTCCTTCACCCGGGAGGATTTCCATTGAAATCGGCGCGGATGAAATGATACATGCTGATTCAGACCTTTTCTCTCATGCGCTTGGAGAGGTGATCAGCAATGCGCTTGAATACGGAAGCAAAGATGAGCAGATCTCTGTCAGGGCTGAAAACAATACAGTTTACGTCACTGACAAGGGCAGGCTGAGCAATACTGATGCCTCCATCTTGTTTGAACCATGGGCAAGAGGTGATGAATCGCGTCACGAAGGCGGTTCTGGACTTGGCCTGCCGATAGCAGGACAGATTGCCTCTCTGCATGGAGGATATGCCTCCATAAGACAGGATGGTTCTCATGTTGTTGTCGCTCTCAATTTCGGTCCAGTTCAAGGCTGAACAGCTGTCTGCCGTTTTCCAGAGATGATATTCTGAGGATGCCATTGTCATATTCTCCATAGCTGGATGGGAATCCTCCTTTCGGAATGCTGGCCGAGCCGGGGTTGAAAATGAAAATTCCGTTCTGTTTTCTTGCTGTCGGGATGTGGGTGTGGCCATAGAGGAAAACAGAGCCTTCAGCCATTGGAGGAAGGTTTTCCTCATTGTAAATATGTCCGTGAGACATGATGAATGTTCGCTGATCGCACTGTACGACAGATGTAGTGCTCATTATTGGAAAAGAGAGCACCATCTGATCGACCTCCGCATCACAGTTTCCTCTGACAGCTATCATCTTTTCTTTCAGGCTGTTTAGAAGCGGAATGACGGCTTTGGGGTTATAAGATGATGGAAGATCGTTCCTCGGACCGTGATAAAGTGCGTCACCAAGCATTATGACATGCCTGTATCCTGATGCAAGCCGGACAATTTTCTGTGTGCTTTCAAGTGCTCCGTGGATATCGGAAACAATAAGAAATTCTTTCAAGATTCACCTCCCGTCATCTTTCCAGAAAAGGAAAGCCGAGCTGTCTGTAATATTCATAAGCTGCCACAGCTGCACAGTTTGCAAGATTCAGGCATCTGACATCATTGCGGATGGGGATTTTCCAGCATGAGCCGGAGTATCTGCTGATTATCTGCTGTGACAGACCGCATGATTCCTTTCCAAATATGAAACAAGTGTCATGGCTTCTGTCTGCCTTGAATTCATAGAAATTTTTCTGCGCGTGGGCTGAGAAGAATATAAGTTCGTCATTTTCTCCCCTGTCTGCAAGGAAAGCATCAAAGGATGGATACTCCTTTATGCTGACATCATGCCAGTAGTCCACTCCTGCACGTTTAAGACTCCTGTCATCGGTTCTGAAACCCAGAGGGTGTATGAGGATCAGATCTGTTGATGTCACTGCACATGTTCTTGCAATATTTCCTGTGTTCTGAGGTATTTCAGGCTCAACAAGTACAATCGATAGCATAACAGTGCAGATTCTAGCCTATTTTCTCTCTTGATGATAGTATTTGTCTGCTATGAATCTTATTGAATCGATAAAGGTGATTATACTTGGAATAATTCAGGGCATTACAGAATGGCTCCCTGTCTCTTCAACAGGTCATATGCTGCTTTTTGACCAGATAATGCCGCTGAAATTAAGCAGTTCATTCATTTCCGTTTTCATGGTGGTTGTTCAGCTGGGATCAATCATGGCTGTTGTCGTACTCTATTTTGGCGAGCTGTGGCCATTGAAGAAAGACAGAAGTGAGACCGTGAGAACACTGCATCTCTGGCTTAAAGTCATGATTGCCACAATACCTGCCGGCATTGCAGGACTTCTTCTGGATAATGTCATTGATGAAAAACTTTCTTCATGGCCGGTAATAGCTGCAGCTCTTTTCATCTATGGTGTGCTGTATCTTTTTCTTGAAAAAAAAACAGGGGCAAAAGTGAGAGTCAGAAGTATCGATGAGCTTACGATTAAAGACAGTATATTCATGGGTCTGTTCCAGATGCTTGCCCTGATACCGGGAACATCCCGCTCAGGTTCCACAATACTTGGCGGTCTGATCGGAGGAATAAGCCGTCCGGTTGCAGCGAAGTTCAGCTTTTTCATGGCTATTCCCGTGATGGCGGGAGCGTCTCTTCTGAGACTGGTGAAATCCGGTTTTTCCTTTTCTGCTGCAGAGTGGGGATATCTTGCGCTAGGATCAGCTGTGGCTTTCATTGTTTCTCTTGCCGCGATAAAAGGTCTCATGAGCTATGTGAGAGAACATGATTTCTCAATATTCGGCGTGTACAGGATAATACTGTCTGTGATTGTCGTGATTTATTTCACTGTTTTCTGATATCAATGAGGGAGCTTGCTTTTGTGATGCGGGCTCCCTTTTTATTTATTGAGAGAATTGTTCTTTCAAGCTGTCTTTTTTTCTGTGAGACATCGTTGAAGAGCTCTCCCTGTTCAATTTCATCGCCTTCATACATCTGGTAAAGTCCGACACCGAGGAGGCGCACTCCGCCTCCTTTGTATTTTGACAGGAAGAGCTTTCTTGCCATCAGGAAAATGTCTTCCGAATTGTAAATGCCATCCTGCGGCGTTGTCTGGACGCTTACTGTCGTGAAGTCTGCGTAACGTATCTTTATTCCGACTGTGCGTCCCACAAAATGTTCATCAAGGGACCGGAAGCTTACTTCCTGGCTCAGCTCAAGAAGAACGCAGTCAATTGCATCCTGGCTTATGAGATCAGGGTAGAAGGTTTTCTCACTTGAGATTGAGTGGCTTCTGCTGTCTGATGAATAGATTCCCGGATCAATGCCTCTCGCGATTTTGTATAGATAACTGCCTCCTTTTATGCCGAAAAGCCCCTGAAGCCTTTCCTGTGAAAGTTCTCTCATATCGCTTACGCTTCTGATATTGCAGCGTATGAGCTTGTCATAGGTCACTTTCCCGATTCCCCAGAGCTTTCTCAGCCCTACGGCATCAACGAAACGGCATTCCATGCCCGTAGGCACTATTGTCAGTCCGTCAGGTTTTCTGTAGTCAGATGCGAGTTTTGCGATGAAACGGGATGAACCGACACCGACTGAAATTGTAAGGCCGGTTTCATTTCTGACCCTTTCTTTCAGCAGCATGGCTGCATCTTTCGCACTTGAATAGAGTCTTTCAGTTCCGCTCATATCAAGATAGGCTTCATCAATGGAGGCCTGGATGAATGATGGAGCCATGTCCCTGATTATTGCCATGACTTCTTTTGATTTTTCGCTGTACCGTTTCATGCGTCCGTGAATGACGACTGCCTGAGGGCAGAGTTTCATTGCGCTTGTCATCGGCATTGCGGAATGAACACCGTATTTTCTCGCTTCATATGAACAGGTTGATACAACGCTGCGCGGGCCTTCATGTCCGATGATGAGCGGTTTCCCTTTCAGGGCAGGATTGTCAAGCACTTCCACCGCTGCGAAGAATGCATCAAGATCGACATGGAAAAACAGATCCTCAGCCATACAGTCTCCTGAGCTTTTTGTCTTTCTCATGTTTTGCAATCGCACTTTCCAGCATTATGGCGATTACGCAGGAGAAGCCTCCCAGTTCATTTGAGAGAATATTGAAATGACTTGTCGGTGTGCTTCCAGGTATGGTATTCACCTCATTAAGGTAGATCATCCCTTCCTTGTCCATGAAGAAATCAACACGCATGTAAAGACTGCCTTCAAGGGCTGTGAAAGCTTGAGAGGCAAGAGCATGCAGTCTGTGTACTGTTTCCTGTGTCAGGTTTTCATTGTCTTTTGCTTCTACGGTATGTGTGACAGCAGCCGAATACTTATTCTCATAATCCGTGTAGGGTTTGTCCGCGATCACCTCCAGAGGTCCTGCTGTCAGAATTCTGCCGTCCTTATCCTTGATCACCAGACATTCAAATTCTCTCAGCGGCGATATCCTTTTCTGTACAAGAACGGTATCATCATAGGCAAAAGCTTCTTCAAGTGCATTTGCGAGACTGTTTCTGTCACAGCTGAAAACACCGATCGAAGAGCCGCCTTCATTGATTTTGACAATGAAAGAGTCTTCCTGAGTCATGAAATTTTCAAGCATCATCCTTTCAGTTTCTTTTTCGTCGCGGTGAAGTCCTATCGTCGGAACAAGTGGAATGGAATGATAATGCAAGATTTCATGCTGTTTCAGCTTGTTCATTCCGATGCTGCTTGTAAACACTTTCTCACTCACGTATGGCTTTCCGATCAGTTCCAGAAGTCCCTGTATGCAGCCGTCTTCTCCGAGTCGGCCGTGCATGACGGGGTAGGCTATGTCATAGTCGCATTGAAATAGCTGAAGAGGTATATCTCCTGATGGGGGAAGCAGCAGTTCTTTCACTTCATGTCCCATTTCCTCAAGCACATTCCTGACGGTCTGGGCACTTCTGAGACTTATATTGTGTTCGAGGCTCCGTCCCCCTTTTATAAGCAGGATTTTCATCTTATACCCTCCTGTGCGGCTTTCAGTATCTCTTCTTTTTCGTTCCACTTCCGTTTGTGTGTATGATAGTCAATGGTTTTCTGATTTCCCAGTCCGAGTGAGAAGATTATGTCATTCTCTCCGGATATCTGAAAGGCTTTCAGCAATGCATCCTCTCTTTTTTCAATCAGGAAAACCTGCGTGTCCTTTGTTTTTATTCCCTTCAGGATATCTTCGCTTATTCTGGCAAATCCTTCCTCCCTGGGATCATCTTCCGTAATTATGAGTGCACGGCATGCAGAGGCTGCTGCAGTACCCATTGCTGCGCGTTTTGACACATCACGGCAGCCTGATGCGCCGAATACTGCAATGAATGTCTTATCCGGATATATTTTCCTGAAGGAGGAGAAAAGGGAGGAAAACGCGTCAGGAGTGTGTGCAAAATCAATGACCGCTATCCTTCCTTTTATATTCAGTCTCTCAATACGGCCTGCAGGAGTCCTGATGTCAGCAAGAAGCGGCAGGACATCGTCAGCTCCGAGTCCTGTAATATCCTGTACGGCAACAGCTGCAAGATATGCGTTATCCAGAGCGAAGTCTTCAGGATACGGGAACGAATATGTTTTCCCATTATACTGGAAAAACAGTCTGTCTGCGGTGCATCCCGTGATTTCAGGATGATCCGGCATGATTGTTCTGAAACCTTTCATCCGACCGCCCAGCACGTTGTCCTGATAAATCACTGTTTTACCGTCGCAGCGGCGTGCGAGGTTGAGCTTTGCGCTGTAGTAATTCTCAAGCGTTTCATGAAATTCCAGGTGATCACTAGAGACCTTTGTATAGACGCACTGTGTGTAACGGATTGAATTGAGACGGTCATAGCGGGAACTCAGGGCATGGCTTGCAGCTTCGATGATGAAATAATCCACATTGTTCTCATATGCCTTATTCAGGATGGAATGTATGTGAAATGCTTCCGGAGTGGTGTTCGGATACGGATTTTCGGCAAGCCCGCTGCCATCATCAATGTACACTGTTGATATGAGTCCGGTTTTGAAGCCCGAAGCTTTCAGAAGCTGATAGATGTAAAACGATGTCGATGTCTTGCCGTCTGTTCCTGTAACACCTATTATCCTGAGTTTGTCGCTGACTTTGTTGAAAAACAGATATGATGCATAAGCATAAACTGATCTTATATTCCTGTCAGTCACGATATAATCCGTATTCTTATTGGAGCATGGTCTGTCAGTCACCACCAGAGCAGCTCCGTTCTCCACGGCATCGTCTATATAGTTCCTGCCGCTGCCGTGGACACCTTCAAATGCGAAGAACGCAGAACCTTCAATACAGTCTCGTGAATCATAACACAGACTGGTGATCTGGCCGTCCTGTCTGTTTTTTATGAACTGTCCACCGATTGCGGAAAAGAGTGTTTCATGGCTGAACATGTTTTTATGATAATCATTTTGCTTGTTTATTGCCATCCGATCTTTTATATTAATCGCATGAGGAAATTTCTGCTCTCAATTCTTTTACTGAGTGCTGCAGCCGGTATTCTGTGTGCATCTGCAGGCAGTGTCGTGATGCCGGGGCGCTACAGCGCTTTTGCAGCAATGGCTGGAAGATTTGTCAATGTCTTTGCCAATCCTGCGGCGTTGACTTTCTCAAAAGAAAGTGACGGCACTTTCCTCATGAGTGTCAACTATTATGACGAACAGTATCCCGCACTCTATGAAAGAGGGGAAAAACTCAGTTTCTTCAATACAGCAGATTCGTCTGTTACTGTTTCTTTCGGCGGACGTAACGTACAGCTCACGGCAGCTCTTGGATTCGATCTGGAAAACAGACAGTACAATGGCAGCATGCTTACGTTTGACATGCTTTATAAAATGCATTTCCAGCTTGATGCGGCATACAGCATCGGCCCTGTATCAGGCGGTGTGAGGCTGAAAGGCGGAAGTTCCCTCATAAGAGATGAAAAGAAGATTGATTCTGCAGGAGATATCTTTTCGAACTTTTTCTTTTCTGAATTCGAAAGCATGAATGACAGCGAGTATTTTTCGATCGGTGCCGGTCTGATGTGGCATGAGGACTATTTTACACTTGGTCTCTATATTGACAAGATACTGAGTACGGAAGCAGGAGAACTGAATATAGGATGGAAGCAGATAAGCGATACGATGAGTATCGGGGTTTCTGCATATCTGCCGCGTTTCAACAGCCACGGCGATCTTCATGTCATCAGGCCATATCTCATGCTGCAGGCCGGAGATATCACATCAAGGAACAGCTACGTTTTCTTTGGCGCTGAACTTTGTCTCCAGCTGCTGCCGGATGTCAATCTCTGCTTTGGAACAGGTATCACGAATTACAGAAATGCAGAAGCCGGATACAGTCATATCACAAAGCGTATCCATGATTATTCCATTGAGCTTGAGATTTCATCTTTTGCCGTAAGCTTGAAAACCAGTGTCCCGGTTGCATATTACACAGGCGACACATCTCAGCCTGTGAGCTTCACGCTTTCAATGCGTTATAATCCGCAGGTGTGAGGGGAACATTCTGATACGGAATCCGGATAAAAAAAGGAAGGCTGAAGAGCCTTCCTTCCTGAAGAGACGTTTTTCTTACAGACCAGCTTCTGCCATTCTGACAAGAGATGCTGCATCTGCCTGACTGCCGCTGAGAGTTGCACAGGAAAATTCAATTCCTTTCAATCTGCTTTCCTTTGCATTTATCATCGATGCGGTTTCCTCTTCGTTTGCGAATGAGAATATGAGTGCATAGTCTTTATCTCTGTCAAAGATGAAAGCATTGCTGGAAAATAGTGTGCAGAGAACGTTTTCACTGATGCTGTCTGTTTTTCTTATCAGAACCAGCGTTATGTCATTACCGAGCTCATTTGCCTCTCTGCATTCCTCTGCAAGCACTTCCTCAAAACCGAGCATCTTCGTCTCCGCTGCAGAGCCTTCAGCTGCCTGCACCGGAACTTCTTTCTCAACAATTCTTTCAACAGGAACTTCCTTTTCGACGATCTTCTCAACCGGAACTTCAATTGGCACTTCCTTGATGATCTCAATCGGAATCTCCTTGATGATCTCCTTGATCTGAGCACCTGCGGCTGCTGTGCTGTCTTCAGCCTTTGAGGGAACTTCCCTGATGACTTCCTTGATGACTTCGACAGGAACCTCTACAATTTTCTCAACTTCCTTTACGACCTCAACCGGGACTTCCTTGATGACTTCGACAGGAACTTCGATTCTTTCCGGCTGTGCACTGCCTGTACCGTCAGAAACCCTGACTTCCCTGATCACCTCACGGACAACAGGAACTTCTTTCTCGATCTCCTTTATGACTTCAACCGGGACTTCTCTGATGACTTCCTTGACAACGGGAACTTCTCTTATGATTTCTCCTGCCGCTGCCGTCTGTTTCGGCTCTACCTGATCATAGGCCTTTGCAGCATCAATGCTGACGTTCATCGGATCATCCTTTGCCGGAGCCTCAAAGGGCTTTGTATAGGCATTAGGAGGAAGCTTGTCAACCTGATCCTTGAACTCATCTTCATTTCTCTTTGCAATCATGACACCGATCTGTATGAGAATCAGGCCGATCAGAACAGGGAACAGCTTTATGAGCACAGAGTATATCTGTTCTTCTGTAACCTGATAGGTCGGAACAATGTAATTAAGGAAGATCAGAGCAAAAATTGCAATGACAGCAAAAGAAATGACAACACTTGTTATAACAAGCTTTGCCGTACTCTTCGGTTTCGGCATAACGTATTCACCTCCGGCTTAACATATATACATTAAGTCACACATATTGATATTATACAAGTCAAGATCAGATATGACAACAAAAAAACTGCTTTTACCCATTTTAATATTTCTTGTTCTCTTCTGTCTTCTTTTTTCATTTTTCGGCAGAAGCGGATATCTTGTGAACAGGAGCCTTGAAAACTATCTTGACGGACTTCTTCAGGAGGAAGAGGAAAAGAAGCTTTCCCTTGCATCGCTTGAAGAGAGAAAGAACAGTCTGTCTTCTCTCTCTGCGCTCAATGACATCGCCCTGTCGCTTGGCTATAACAACGACGGCGACGTGGTGTATTATTTTGAAACTCCGGATGAGATAGAAAGAAATTCTTCCGTTCCTGAAGAAGATGAAGATGTCCTTTTTGAAGGACTTGAAACGTGGATCCTCGCACTGATCTCGCTTGCGGCAACTTCCCTCATCATGCTTTGCCTTGCATTTGCCCGCCGTCACGGAGGATCTGATGATGCTGAAAAAACAGGAAAATACGGCGGCCATTATGATGAATTCGACTGGTAGGAGGAGAGATGGAGATTTTCTATAACGATGTATCATCACTTGAGGCAGTCGCCGCTCTTTTGAAAAACGGATGTACCGGTGTTATTCCTGCTGATACCATTTACGGCATTTCCGCGCTTGCATGCCAGAGTACGGCAGAGCGGATTTATGAGATAAAGAAGCGACCTGCAAACAAAAGTCTGATCATGCTTTCAGATGCTGACTACCTCAGGAACTGCGGTTTGTATGATGTCCCCGCTGTCCTTTATGATCTCTGGCCATGCAGTCTGACTGCAGTGCTTTCCTGCCGTGACGGCGGAACGCAGGCCGTCAGGGTTCCGTCAGATGATTTCATTCTCGCTCTTGTAAGGCAGAGCGGACCGATCTGGTCGACGAGCGTGAATGTCTCAGGCCGTCCATGCATGAATCATGCTGATGAAATCATCGAAGCTTTTGCCGGAGAGCTTGACTTTGTCGTAAGAAAAAGAGCTGAAGGAGCTTCTTCCGTTCCTTCAACTCTTGTTGACTGCAGCGTGAAGCCATACCGGCTGCTCAGGCAGGGATCATACGATGCGTCAGTCCTGCTTTATTGACCTGGCTTCCATGTAGTATCTCTTTTCCTCTGCATGCCCGATGGAGAATGTCTTGCGAGGGAAGGCTCCGTCTCTGATGATCGCATCGAAGAATGTTTCTTTTGAGATATCAGGGAGTATGACTGCTATGTTCCCTTCTTTTTCTGCAATATCCCGGGCAACAGATGCTCCGTGTATGTAATCTACGCCGCAGCCTTCAGGAAGATTGTCTATGCATTCCTGTATCAGGCTTGCACTGAGTGCCTGCTTTGCTTTCTTCATTCTGTAGACAAAACAGTCTTCGCCGGTCAGCACTGCGAATTTGAGACATCCGCTGTCTTTTTCAAGTTCCTTCTGCGCATCTTCAAGAGTGGGGACTTTGTCTTTTGTTATCGAACCGCCCCTGCGGCTCAGCAGCGAGTCGAAGGCCGGAAGCTTCATATTGAAGAATACTCTGTGTATTGCCTCAAACTGAAGTGCGGGGTCAAAAATATTTTCTATCTCCACAAGTGCGTAACGGCATGGGTTGTCAAGAGCTTCTTTCCCTTTTTCTTTTTTCATGTCCTCGTAAATGCTTTTCGCAGTTGCAAGCGAGTGGTTGCCGTCTCCCATCGCATAAAGCAGCGGGTTTGCCTTGTCCAGAGCCTTGTACAGAATGCTTATACCGTCCGCCACCGCTTTTATATCCTCATCGCTGTTGACGAGATAGCCTTTTATGTGACCGCCGCCCTTCATGAGATCCGTATCGTAAATGCATTCAAGTTCTGCGCGTCTGGCAACCAGAGGTTCTATGACGAGCCGTCTGGCATCATTGATCAGAACCATGATATGAGGAAGTTCAAGGCTCGCGTTTCTCCTTATCTCCTTTCTTGGCGGAATGCGGGAGAGAATTGTTCCCTCTGTCGCTCTTATAAGCGATCTGCTGTCAGATGCGTATGAATATTTTTCGAGATCAAGCGATGCCATAAGACCGTAACGCGTTCCGCTCATTGTCGTTCTCTCGACAAGGATGAACGAATCGGGATAGCAGTCGAAAAGGCCAATCTTCAGATAATTGTCCATTGCGGCATTGATGCTTCTGATTCTCTGTTGCTTGTCTTCATCCTCAAGATAGCATTCAGGGAAAATCAGCCTGGAAGTTGAGGGAACGTCTGCTGTGAGGACTTCCACATCATTCCAGTATTCTTTCTGACTTGTGAACTGATCGCATGCGACGACAGCCCATTTGTAATAATCGATGTCTTTTTTGGGAAGCAGAATGTCGCTTGTGCTTATGGCATAACTCCTCAGCTGTTCTTTTATGCTTTCTCTCATATGTCCTCCGTATTTCTAATGGTAAGACAGCTTTCAGTATGGTACAAGGATAAAATCATGGCTAGAATATCTGCATGGATGACAGATGTTCTCTTGTGTTCACCGGAGGAGAAGGGCCGGTTTCAAAGCCTGTTTTATTTGACAGATTCCATTACAGCCGGATAATTGCAGCTGACAGCGGATATGATACAGCTGTCAGTCTTGCAATGAAAGCCGATGATGTCGTAGGCGACTTCGATTCAAGCGCATATAAGGCGGAGCTGGCCGCAATGGGCTTTTCCGCCTGTCCCAGAGACAAGGATTATTCAGACAGTGAACTGGCACTGATGCGTGTCAGCACACCATGCTACGATCTTGCAGGAGGAGGCGGTGCAAGGCTTGATCATCTTATGTCCCTGACAGGACTTTTCCCCCGTTACGGATATCCGCGTTTCTGGTTCACACGTACCGATCTCCTCATTACTCTTGACAACTGCAGGGCTTCTTTCTCCCTTCCTCTGGAAAGCGACATAAGCTTTCTCACGCTTGAACAAGGAGCATATGTGTCATGTCTCCAGCTTGTGTGGCCGCTTGATTCTTTTCTCCTGTCCCGCACGGCGATCAGCCTTTCCAACAGAAACAGTGAAAAGGATCTGGAAATCAGCACGGAAGGCATTGTCCTGTGCCGTGTCGGCATGGAAAATGCAGATTGTGTGACAGAAAGCTTCAAAATGGAACGCAATTAGGTTATTATTCAGTATATGCTGCAGTTCAGAAGAATACTTGCATTCTCATCCAGAATACATACGTACATCATGGTACTGTATCTTTTTTTTGCATTGCTGTTCTCACTTACCTTCTTCATAACAGTCAGCGAGGATCTTGTGAGACTTCTGTCTTTCCTGATGACTGTCACGTCATGGCTGATCATTTTTGAAGGCGTCTGGATAATCCTTGCAAGTATTTACCAGCTTTTCTATACAAGGGTATTTGCTTTTTTCCCGGTGATACTCACCTTGATACGGTGTGCTGTGACAATTGCATGTGCTGCTTTTCTGGACAGCATAAATGTAGCCATCATGTACGGAATCTCAATATAGAGGAGGGCGAAGATGAAGAACAGTTATGCAGTACGAGGGGCGACTACTGTTGAAATGGACAGCCCGGCAGCAATGGATGAGGCTGTATGCGAGCTTTTTGATGAGATGCTCAAACGTAATGGACTGGATACAGATGAGATTGTCTGCATAATTGCATCCCAGACATCTGATCTGAAGACAAAGAATACGGCAACATGCCTGAGAAAAACCGGCAAGTGTGATGATATTCCTCTTTTCTGTGTCCAGGAGGCCGAGATAAACGGCATGATGCCGCGTGTCATCAGACTTATGCTTCTTATCGGGCATGAAAAAACAAATGAGGCGAGAATGGTGTACCTCCGGCGTGCTGCCGCACTGCGGCCTGATCTGAAAAAGGAATGAAAAAGAGAAAAATGAAAATTTTTTTCTCAAACATATTGCCAAGATAGAAAAGATTGTGTATGTTAAACCTCGTTGCTGAGAAATGCCGACTTAGCTCAGCTGGCAGAGCAGCTGATTTGTAATCAGCCGGTCGTTGGTTCAAATCCGACAGTCGGCTCAATCGAAAGGCTGTTACAGCGATGTAGCAGCCTTTTTTTGATGCAACAAAAACTAACTATCCTGCTGTTTCGTTGACATGCACCGTGCTAGTTAGTATTATAGTTTCAGTTTTGAGAATTCTGGAGGACGAAGAGATATGGCAGGTAATGTTTCTAAGAACGCTCACCGTGAAGGTGCCAAGATCTTAATGAGCAGATGGGGCGGTGTAATCAAGATGAAGAGTGTTTTCGAAAATGGAAAACTCCGCCACTATGCTGTATGCGAGAAAAGCGGCAATACTGCCCGCAAGGCAAAGGATCTGATGTAATCATAATCACTGATCTTTCATATTGAGCCCGGTCACGGGCTTTTTTTGTTCTTCCTGCAATTGTTCTGATGTCAGATCTGTCAGATATAAAAAAGTCCAGCTGGTAAACATGTATCAGCATCTTCCCCATGGTCAGCATTCCTGCATGAACGGGCTGCAAGCATTTTGGGATATGATTTAGCTGTTTTTGTTTTTTCTGTGTATTGTGACACCAATGCATGTCTTTTATGTCTCCTTTGTGTAAGATACCGCTTGGGAGGATTCATGAAAAGAAACATAAATATATTTGTTTGTATTCTATATTTAATTATCCTGCTGTCAGGATGTGCCGGCTCTGCTCTTCTTGATGAGAATATTACTGTTCAATTCCCGCAGGAAGAAAGTGAGGTGGACGGTGAAGTGGAATCTCTGATCCTGGAAGGCTCTGTCACTGCTGGGGGAATAAAGCTTTTCTATGAGGCTTCAAACGGAAAGGCTGTAGTACATTATCCTCAGGAAATACCGGATTCTGCCGTAAATGCTTTTTTTGCATATTCATTCAGCAAGACTCCGGCTCTGCTTATGCAGACTTTTTTCACAATAAAAGAGCCGGGTATTGTGGAGATGACATTCTCCTCTGCAGTTCCGGCAGCCACTTGTGAAGCTTTTGTCGAGGTTCTATCACTCAATCTTGACGAATTCACAGCTGATTATCTTCCGTATTATATCTGAAACTGCCAGGGCTGTTCACTGCAGGCAAAGCATCAAGAAGTTCAATGCTGTTTTTGATTTCACATTATCCTGAATTGTGGTATCATCAATACCAGCAGATTCAAAAAATGATTAATGTCTGAAAAAGGAGGAAACAAATGAATCGCATAATCAATCCTCTTTCCATTGTTTTGATGGCAGCTGTACTTTCTTTTTCCCTTATCGGATGTCAGAGTACAGATCCTGTAGAATCAGTCCCTGAGATTGAAGTCCCGGTACCGGTACCTGCAGCGGAAGCTCCCGCACCGGCTCCGGTTGTAGAAGAAGAGGATGAAGTGCCTGCAATTACAGGATCCCTTTCATTCTACGGTTATACTCTCAGTTACGAAGCAGTACCGGGAGAAGCAAGAGTGACATATCCCCAGTTCATCACTGAAGCTGATGTTGACAGGCCCCGGCGAGATGGTTGTCACATTCCCTGAGAGCGTCACAGTTGAAGATGCGGCTGCTGTCGTGAATCTTCTCTCTGCTGATCTTGCTGTTTTCGCTGCTCCGTACATGGAAGCATAGACAAAACAGAAAACCAATGATTCTCCGTTCAGATCCGGATATCGGTTCTGGACGGATTTTTCTTTAATATGACGTTTTCATAGTTTCCCCATGTCTGCATGTCGTAGAGAAAAAGAAATCACCATGTATCAGAAATAAAATATGAACAGATTTGTTTTCTGCATGATTTTGTAAAAATTTGAAAAATTTTGCTTTTCGACGTATTTTTTTTGTTACTTCTTTGTTTTAAGCCATGTTATTATTAGCACGGTAGATTTATTTTTATTCGGCTTAAAAACAGGAGGAAACAAGTGAAGCATTTGACAAAATCACTTTTCATCGTTTTATTGGCAGTGTTGCTTTCTCTGTCTCTTATCGGTTGTCAGAGTACTGCTGCTGTTGATTCTGTCCCAGAGATTGTAGTTCCGGCACCGGCACCTGCAGCAGAAGCTCCCGCACCTGCTCCGGAAGCAGAAGAAACGCCAGCTTCTGCAGTTGAAGAAGTTCCTGCACCTGCAGAGGAGGCTTCCTCTGTTTCAGTAACTGTTCCTGTCGTCATCAAGGAAACAGGATCCCTTTCATTCTACGGTTATACTCTCAGTTACGAAGCAGTACCGGGAGAAGCAAGAGTGACATATCCCCAGTTCATCACTGAAGCTGATGTTTCTTCTCTCTGCTGATCTTGCTTCATTCGTGGCTGCCTACCTTGATGTCGAGGAAGAGGAAGTTGTCGTAACAGTAGATGAGCAGATCGTGGCTCCTGTAGAGGTTGCTGTCCAGAAACCCGCAGCAGAAGCACAGGAGTATCCTTTCGGTGTCACAGGTATTGTAAAGGCTGACGGAGATGATGATACGTTCAACCTTTACGTTGTCCATACAAATGATGTTCATGCAAGAATAGTTGAAGGCGAGGACGGATCAATGGGTTACGCAAAGCTTTCAACACTTCTCAAGATGGCCCGTTCTGTAACAGATAACATACTTGTCCTTGATGCAGGCGATGTTCTCCATGGAACAAACCTTGCAAATGTGTTTGAAGGCGAGTCTGTAGGAGTTCTGCTTACAATGCTGGGATATGATGCTGTAAGCCCCGGAAATCATGATTTCAATTATGGTGCCGCACAGCTTGAGGATCTTGCTGCTCTCAGCGAGGCTATCGGCGGCCCTAAGGTTCTTGCGGCCAACATCGTGGACGGAAATGGGAACTTTGTCTTCCAGCCTTATCAGGTATATGAATTCAACGGTTTTGACGTAGTTGTCATCGGACTTTCAACACCGGATACAAAGACAAAGTCTCATCCGAAAAACACAGAAGGTCTTACATTCTGGGATGATTCATATATCCAGTATGCACAGTCTGCAATCGATCTTGCACACGAAATCGGCGATTATGTAATCGTTCTCGGCCATATGGGGCTTGGAGAAGACGGTACACTCGGAATGACATCTGAAGATATCTGCACATATCTTGATGGCATTGATCTTTTTGTTGACGGGCACAGCCATACCGTTCTTGAGAATGGTCTTGAAGTCAACGGTTCGCTCATTGTCTCAACAGGTCAGTATCTGAATAATGTCGGTGTTGTGGAAATTCAGGTTGTTGACGGCAAGGCAGCAGGCGAGACAGCTCTTCTCGTTCCTGCCTCTGCAGTTTCCGATCCTTCAACAAGTCAGCTTGCAAAGAATCTTGGCATCACAGAGGTTGCTGCCGATCCCGCAGTCACTGCATATGTTGATGAGCTCAATGCGGAACTTGACGAGAGATTCAGTGAAGTTGTCGCATCAGTTCCTGTATTCCTCGACGGTGAAAGAGAGAATGTCAGGACAAAGCAGACAAATCTTTCACGTCTCATCTGTGAAGCGCTTACTGCTGAAACCGGTTCTGATTTCACTATCATCAATGGCGGTGGAATCAGAGCTTCAATTGAAGCAGGTGATGTCACACTCGGAGATATCAACAATGTTCTTCCATTCACAAATACAGTTGCCGTATGCGAGATGACAGGTGCTCAGGTTCTTGAAGCTCTTGAATTCGGCTATTCACTTATCCCGGAACAGAACGGCGGCTTTGCACAGAGCGATCTCAAAGTTGTCTACAGCCGTTTTGCCGATCCAGGCAGCAGAATCCGTCGTGTTCTTCTTCCAGACGGTACTCCGCTTGATGTTAATGCCACATACCTTGTGACTACAAACGACTTCATGGCAGCTGGCGGTGACGGATTCACAATGTTCGGTGCAGTTGTTCAGGAAGGTGGACTTCTGAATGAGGTATTTGCAGATTACCTCTCAGAGATTTATCCTGCAAATTGATCTGAACGATTAGCATGAAACATGGCTCCTGCTGAAAAGCAGGGGCTTTTTTGTGAGAGGATGATGTATATATGTTATTCGAATTGAAAGTTAAGTTAAAAATTTAATTGTGGTAAAGAGAAAGTTAGCATTGACTAAAAAATCTGTGTTTTCTATATTCTCAAAAGGGGGTGAACATTGAAAGAAGAGAAGTTCAGAATAAGCGGTATGAGCTGTGCAAGCTGCCAGACTCATATACAGAAAGGTGTCGGTGATATGCCGGGAATGGAAGTATGCAGCGTTTCTCTCATGAATAACGAAATGCTGTGTCGCTATGACGAAACACAGATTTCCGCTGAAGATATAGAGAATAAGGTAAGTGATATCGGATACGGTGCCAGCAGCATGGAGAGTGCCGGAAAGGAAAAGTCCGGATACAAAAGCGAATGGGAAGAAAGGCGCAGAAACGTTGAGGAAGAACAGAATGGAATGCGGAAAAGACTTGTCTGGTCGCTCATCATACTGGTTCCTCTTCTGTATCTTGCAATGGGTCATATGGTCGGTCTTCCCGTTCCTTCTGTCATCTCAGGTCTGGAAAGAAGCCCTGCATTCGCATTCACGCAGCTGCTTCTGACAATTCCTGTGCTCATAATAAACAGGAAATTCTTTATCGGAGGCCTGAAGGCTCTTTTCAAAAAGAATCCGAACATGGACTCTCTTGTTGCAATCGGCTCCGGTTCTGCCTTCCTTTATGGAATATATGTGATATATGAAATGCTTTTTGCCCTTGCTGAAGGTGATATGGCTTCGCTCCGGCATTTTTCGCATCTGCTCTATTTCGAGTCTTCAGCAACGATTCTGACCCTCGTCACGGTCGGAAAGTACATGGAGGCAAAGTCGAAAGCAAGAACAAGCAGTGCTCTTTCAAAGCTTGTCGATCTGACACCGGGCAAGGCGAGAATTCTGAAGGACGGTGTTGAAGTCGAAGTGAACAGCGAGGATATCAAGGTTGGAGACATTGTCATCATCCGTCCCGGCGAGACGATTCCCGTCGACGGTCATGTAGTCAGCGGAAACGGATATGTGGATCAGAGTTCCATTACCGGTGAAAGCATTCCAGTTGAAGTGAGCGAGGGCTCACAGGTCATATCAGCAACGATAAACAGGAACGGAAGCTTCAATTTCAGGGCAGAGAGAGTGGGTGAGGATACAACTATCAGCCAGATCATCCATCTTGTGGATGATGCCTCAAACACAAAGGCTCCGATTGCCCGTCTTGCAGACAAGGTCGCCTATTATTTTGTTCCCTCTGTAATACTGATCGCGCTTGTCACTCTTGCCTCCTGGCTTGTTGCCGGATACGGATTTGAGTTTGCATTCAATACCGCCATTTCCGTACTTGTGATTTCATGCCCGTGTGCGCTCGGCCTTGCAACGCCGGTTGCAATAATGGTTGCCACAGGCAAGGGAGCTGAAAGCGGTGTTCTCATCAAAAGCGCTGAGGCGCTTGAACATCTCAGGTCCTGTGACACTGTCGTGATGGACAAGACCGGAACCATCACAACAGGACACATGAGTGTTGCGTCTGTGGTATCGCTTGATCCTTCGCTGAGTGAGGATGATGTGCTGATGCTGCTTGCCAGTCTTGAGAAAGGCAGCGAACATCCTTTAGGCCGCGCAGTGGTCGAAAGCGCTCTGGACAGAGGTATCATTCTTAAAAACGCTGATGATTTCATTTCTGTATTCGGCCGCGGCGTTGAAGGTGTGCTGGATGGACGGAAACTTTATGCGGGAAACATCAGATTCCTCAGGGAAAACGGTTATGAAGAGAAAGGAAATGAGATGGATCATGTAAGAAAAGCCTGTACACCGATATTCCTTTCCGATGGCAGAAATCTGCTCGGTGCGGTAAGCATTTCCGATACTGTGAGAAGTGACAGCAGGCGTGCAATCGCAATGCTGAAGGATATGGGACTTGATGTCATCATGCTGACAGGAGACGGAAGAAGAAGTGCTGAAAGCGTTGCCGCGGATGTAGGTGTCACCTCCGTGATCTCCGATGTCCTTCCGCAGAACAAGGACAGTGTCATCTTAGATCTCAAGGCAAAGGGAAAGAAGGTGATCATGGTCGGTGACGGAATAAATGATGCACCCTCCCTTGCCCGTGCGGATGTCGGCATAGCAATCGGTGCCGGTACCGACATCGCGATTGAGGAAAGCGATATAGTGCTTGTAAAGAGTTCTCTTGTGGATGTCGTGAATGCGATCAGACTCAGCCGCAGGACAGTCAGGAACATACACGAGAATCTCTTCTGGGCATTCATCTACAACTGTATCGGCATTCCTCTTGCAGCAGGCGTGCTCTATCCTGCATTCGGACTTCTTCTCTCTCCGATGATAGGTTCTCTTGCAATGAGTCTGTCATCCGTGTGCGTTGTCTCAAATGCACTCAGACTGAATTTCTTCAGGCCGGAGAAAGCTGATGCAGAAGTAAAGGAAGAAAAGAAAACGGAAAAGAAAATAGAAGGAGAAAACAAGATGAAGAAAGAACTTTCGATTGAAGGAATGATGTGTGGCAACTGTGTGAAGCATGTTGACAAGGCACTCAGAGGTGTTGATGGTGTTGCTGATGCTGCAGTCTCACTGGAAGGAAAGAATGCGGTCGTGACACTTGACAAGGATGTGTCTGATGAGGTTCTAAAGGCGGCTGTCACTGAGGAAGGTTATGAGGTAACTTCAGTGAAAACACTTTAATGTTTACAGCGCAACGAGATGATAAAAAGTTGAAAAAATAGTCTGAAAACTATTGAATAAAATTCCGTTTTCGCTTAGTATTTTCATCGTTGCGTTAAGCATTCCCCTTTAGCTCAGTCGGTAGAGCAGCGGACTGTTAATCCGCCTGTCGCAAGTTCAAATCTTGCAGGGGGAGCGATCGAAAGGCATTCTGGAAACAGGATGCCTTTCCTGTTTTCAGGAGGTATGGAGGTCTTAACGTGAAAAGGGAACTTGGAATTGCCAGATGCGGTCTTGCCTGCTGTTTGTGCTCTGAAAATGCCACATGCCGCGGCTGTAATTCAGGTGATTGTCCTGACAAAGACTGGTGTGAAAACAGAAAATGCTCATCTGAAAAAGGCATTGACCATTGCTTTGACTGTCCTGAAGCAGAGTGCAGAAAGGGAATGCTTTCCAAAATCAAACCGTATGGCTTTTCTCTGTTTGCACATAGATATGGAGATGAAAAGCTTCTTGACTGTCTGGAACGTAATGAGAAAGATGGGGTGGTGTATCACCGGGAAGGTATCACAGGGGACTATGATGATTTCACTGACGCGGAAGAACTTGTTTCATTCATATTGAATGGCAGAAAATGATCCGTCTTGTATCTCAGGGGAGAATGATGAGAGCGAATATAGTAAGAAGCAATGAAGATGAGTGCCGCCTCATTCATGAATGTCTTCAGGATTACAACAGGAAATACATGGACAATGGAAAGGATTATTCCTTTCATATTGAGCTTGATGGCGTAATCGCGGCAGGCATTGTGGCAGAGAGTGTTGAGGATACCCTTGAAATTTCCTATCTGTTTGTCAGAAGTGAATACAGGGGAAGCGGACTGGGAACCAAGCTGGTCTGTCATGTCGAGAGTCTTGCAAAGGAAAACGGAATAAAGCGAATTCTTCTTAATACATACAGCTTTCAGGCTCCAGATTTTTACCGCTATCTCGGGTACAGGGAGATTCTGTGCATTGATCCTGTATTCGGTGTTCACAGACAGCACTATTTTGTAAAAGAACTGCAATAAAAAGCGGCCTGTGAAAAGCCGCTTTCCAAATAATATGAGAGAGGAGATGGATCAGCGTTCCGTCCAGTAGTCCTGAGGCACCTGGTCACAGCCGTCCCACAGGATCTGGCGGAAATGGACAGGATCAGTGTTTCCTTCACTGTTTATGAAAAGAATCCTGCTGTTTGAGTCAATTCCGAGATGCTTTATGAGTTCACCGCAGGCTTCTTTCTCATTCATCATTGAGTAGAAGGCACCAAGTCCTACAGCTCCGGATTCCCCGCTGATCACGAACGGATCTCCCTTGAGAGGGGTGGCAAGGATTCTCATGCCGCGTGCCGCGATGTAGTCAGGTACTTTGATGAAGGCATCAACAAGCGGCCAGAGAACATCCCATGCAATACCGGAAGGTTCTCCGCAGGCAAGACCTGCCATGATTGTGTCAAGATCTCCTGTGACATTGTGAGGCTGTCCGTCCCCGACTTCCGCAGAGAGGTAAAGACATGCGGCTTTGTCCGGTTCCACAACAACGAACTTCGGCAGATCATTCTTGAAGAGGGAAGCATAGAAACCTATTACCGATGCTGCAAGTGCACCGACACCGGCCTGTACGAATATGTGTGTGGGTCTTTCAATTCCCATTCCTGCAAACTGTTCCTGAGCTTCAAGCAGCATTGTTGTGTATCCCTGCATGATCCAGGTGGGAACTTCCGTGTAACCTGCCCATGAGGTATCTGAGATTATTATCCAGCCGTTGTCGCGGGCATCTTCGGCAACCTGACGTACCGCATCATCATAATTGCCGTCAACGACAGTCACATTCGCACCGAACATCCTGATTGCGTCAATGCGGGCCTGGCTTGTTTCCTTATGGACATAGATGTTGCACTTGTGACCCAGCATCCTGCTTGCCCATGCGATGCCCTTGCCGTGATTGCCGTCGGTTGCGCTTGCAAAGGTGAGTGTTCCTGTCATATCATGGCATTCCTTGCTGATGAGGAATTTGTAAGTCATCTCTTCGTCGCTGAGGCCCAGTCTTTTCTGCAGATACCGGAAGATTGCAAATGAACCTCCCATAGCCTTGAAGCTGTTGAGTTCAAGACGCTGTGATTCGTCTTTCACATAGATTCCCTCAACACCGAGCATCTGTGCAAGCTCGGAAAGAGAGCACAGCGGTGTCTGGCGGAAGGATGGAAGCTGTCTGTGGAAATGTCTGGCTTTTCTTGCTGTTTCTACATTGAAAAGATTGTCCGCATGCCATATCTCATGGCTGGGGTTTCTGAGTATCCAGCTGAAATCAGGGGAAAGTATTCTGCTCATAATCATGTTCCTTGTATTTGATTCTCTATGTTTTCACTATATGGCCTTTTGCAACAAAAGACAACAGATTGTTTCGTTGTGTCCGCATTTTGCAGGCTGATATGAAAAAGCCTCCGCATTTTTGCGGAGGCCGTGCACAGCATTATCGCTTCTGTCTTATACTTCCTTTCCCTGTGCCTGGAGATTTGCCTTGTAGACATTCCATGTGGAGGAGATGATCGTGTCAAGGTCGGAGTAGTGAGCCTTCCAGCCGAGAAGATCATAGGCCATCTTGCTGGATGCGACAAGCTTTGCGGGATCGCCCGGACGGCGTGCGACGATTTCAGCCGGGATAGGCTTTCCTGTGATTCTTCTGGAAGCTTCTACGATCTGCTTTACGGAAAGACCTGTCTCGGAACCGAGTCCTACGATGAGATCCTTGTTCTGCTTCATGATGTAGTCAGCAGCTCTTACATGTGCATCAGCAAGGTCAGTCACATGTACATAGTCTCTGACGCCTGTACCGTCGATTGTGTCATAGTCGTCACCGAAGATGAGGACGTTCGGTCTCATGCCGGCAGCAGCTTCCATTACGACAGGAATGAGGTTTGCGGGATTCTTCTCAAGGCCGAGCATTCTTCCGTTTACATCATAACCTGCTGCATTGAAGTAGCGCAGTGCGGCAAAGCGGAGGTTCTTGAGCTTTGAATACCACTTCAGGTTCTCTTCGATGCAGAGTTTTGTATAGCCGTAATAGTTCTCCGGATTTGTCGGATGCTTCTCATCAATCGGCAGATACTGCGGCTCACCGAAAGTCGCGGCAGAGGATGAGAGAATGAAGTTCATGCAGCCGGCGGCAACACATTCCGTGATCACGATGAGAGCACCTGTGATGTTGTTCTCGCTGTATTTCTCAGGCTTGATCATGCTTTCTCCTGCTGCCTTGAAAGCTGCAAGGAACACCGCACAGTCCCAGCCTTTGGAGAGAACTTCTCTGACTCTCTGTCTGTCAAGAATGTCGCCTTCGAAGAATTCAGCATCCTTTGAGACATTTGACCTCAGTCCTGATGAAAGGTTGTCGTAGATACCGACATGGTCTCCTCTGTCCATGAATGCCATTGCAACGTGTGTACCGATATAGCCGGCACCGCCAAATAAGAGTACTTTCATTTTTTCCTTCTCCTCTTTAGTTGAATCTATGTATGATTGATGATATCTCATCCATCTTTTCCTTTAACAGTATAGCATCTTTTGCTTCACATACTATTCTCAGATACGGCTCTGTGTTGCTTTTCCTCACATTGAACCACCAGGAAGGGAACTCTATGCGCCAGCCGTCAAAGTCGAGAATCTTTTCAGGTTTCTCCTCTGATGTGAAGAAGGAGACAAGCGCATTGATCGCGCCGTCTTTGTCATCAAGAGGGAAATTCACCTCTCCGCTGTTTGCATATGACACGATTTCCTTCATGAATGAGCTGATCGTTTTTCCTTCTTTCTTGAGGTCTGATGCAACGGAGAGAACGAACAGGGATGCCAGAATGCCGGAGTCGCAGTTCCCGAAGTCGCGGAAGTAGTAATGTCCGGCAAGCTCGCCTCCGAAGAGGCCGTCGATTTCCCTTATCTTGAGCTTCGCATATGCATGTCCGACTTTCCATGTGGTGACGTGAAAGCCGAGTTTTTCAAGATACCGGGAGGTTGAGCGGCTTGTCCTTATGTCGATCAGGGCATTGCCCGTTATTCCCTTTTTCTTGTAATAATATCCTATAAGTGCCGTGATATAGTCAGGCTGGATGAAGCTTCCTTCCTCATCGATGAACATGACCCTGTCGGCATCTCCGTCATAAATCACGCCGATATCGCTTCTGTTCTGTTTCACTGCCGCCATGATCTGTGCACAGTTCCTCACTTCAAGCGGATTGGGCTCGTGGGCGGGGAATGAACCGTCAAGGGTGTCGTTGATATATTTTATATCCTTCCGGTCTGAGAGTATGTCCTTTATGACAAGCGCGCTCATTCCGTTTGAGGCATCAATTGTTATCTTCAGATCTGAAAGATCGGGCACGAACTGTCTCTGGTAATCCACATATATTTTTCTGAAGGAGGAATAATCCTCAACTTTTCCTTTGTTCCGCACAGGGACGGTTTTTTCCCCATTCACCAGTTTCTCAAGATCCCTGAGACCTGTTTCCCCTCCTACCGGAAGTGCATCCTTCCTGCTGATTTTCAACCCGTTGTATTGCGGCGGATTGTGGCTTGCTGTTATCTGGACGGATGCATCTGCATCGTAATACTTTGTCGCATAGTAGACCATAGGTGTTGTGCACAGCCCGAGATCATGCACATCGCATCCGGCATCTGTGATGCCGCTGATGAGCGCATCGTGGATCTCGGGACTGGAAAGCCTGACATCGCGTCCGACAAGAACTGTGCTGCAGTTCAGAAGACGTGGAAGGAAAAATCCGATTTTATAAACGGTATCTCTGTCAAAATCGACATTGTATATTCCTCTGATATCGTAGGCCTTAAATGCTCCCATTGCTTTCTCCTCTGAGTTTTGAAAGCGCTGTCATGAATTCCCTGTGGCTTATCAATTCAAAATAATAGCACTCCTTTGAATTTAATTCTATCTGAGTGACTACCGGAAAGAACGTCTTCATGAATCTTCCGGCTTCCGTCAGAGGGATTCTTGATTTCGCACTACAGGTATCTGCAGCCTGTTTTTTCTTCACTCTGTGTATTGTCTTTATCTCTCTGATTTCAATTGCTTTCGAGTATTTTTCATACTTCACCTGGTTTCTGGGCTTGAGAGTATAGCCCAGAATCTGTGGAAGACGTTCGAAATCCTCGAAGTAAAGCCTGCCGTCATCCGTAAGGCAGAGGAAAACCCCGTATTCCCTTATTATTCCGCTGTTGTCAGCATACCACGGTGCGAAGGTTCTCCAGCCGATCTTCGCTCCAAGAGATGCCTCGATTCCATTAATGAATTCAACTGCTTCCTGACTATCCAACTTATCTACTATCCTTACATCTCTTTTTCCTATAATATTAGCGGGAAATGAAAGAATATCAAAGGAAAGATTTTTCGAAATTGTTGAAAAAAGGTGCTCTGGAAGGCAGACGCTATCTGAACTCCAGCGGCAGCACTGCAGTAAGGATATATGACAGGAATATTGACGACATCCCCGTCACGGTCGAGCTTTACGGACCGTATGCCAAGATTGTGGATTATTCTGCCGACGGACTTTCTCCTGAAGATGAGGAAACTGTCATTGATCTGGTAAACCGCATGGTCTATGTGGAACGGTCAAAGATTATCTATCAGCAGCGGCGCAAGAGGGAAGGCACAGAACAGCATGTAAAGCAGAGCGGAGATGCACTTGAGCTTACAGTACGGGAAGGAGGTCTTTCCTTCCTTGTCGATCTTGTCAGCCATATTGATACGGGGCTGTTTCTTGATCAGGCACTCACACGGGATATGGTGCGCACCCTTTCCTTCGGCCTGAGAGTCCTGAATCTCTTCAGCTACACGGGAAGTTTTTCCGTATATGCTGCAGCAGGCGGAGCTGAAAGCGTTACGAGTGTGGATCTTTCAAATACATACTGTGCTGTTGCCAGACGTAATCTTCAGGCAAACGGCTTTCTTGACGAGGACAAGTACCGCGTCATAAGGGAAGACTGTCTTTCATTCATTGAGAGCGAGATCTCCGCAAAATCCTCATATGATCTGATAATCTTTGATCCTCCGAGCTTTTCCAATTCACACAACATGAAGAAAAAGTTTGATGTAAAAAAGGATTATCTTGAGTGGATATACATGCTCAGCAAGATAATGAGTGAGCATGCTCTATTGATTTTTTCCTGCAATTTAGGTAATTTCGCCCTTGACAAGCAGACTTTGAAGCAGGCTTTCAAGATACGGGTTCTTACAGATGAGGTCAGAGCTCCGGGGTTCACCAGATCAGGGAGCGGTACCGTTCAGGTGTGGATGCTTGAAAAGACTGCGCCTATGAAGGAAATCAGGAAAAAAGTCAGGAAATATGCTGAAGGTGGTTTCAGAAAAGATATGAAGAAAATTAATGATAATGATTTTGATGCTCTTATAAACAGTCTCGCAGGTGAGTCAGGAGATGAGGAGAAAGACAGACAGGAGAGAAGATCTTATACAGGAAAGCCTTCATACGGCAGAGGAAGGGAAGAAGGCAGGGAAGGCTCCCGTTATCCATTCAGCCGCAGAGAGGACAGATCTTCTGACAGATACCGTGAGTACGGTAAAGACCGCTATTCATCACGCGGTGAGAGATCTTATTACCGTAACGGAAGAAGTGAGAGACCGTACCGTGATGACGGACCCGGCCGCTACGGCAGAAGAGACGACAGGGATGGCTTCAGAGGCAGGGATGGCCGTGCTGATGATGACTATCCGCGCCGCAGAAGCTATGAAGGTGAAGAAAGAAAGCCTTACCGCGAAAAAAAACAGGACTCTTACAGATCACGTCCCAAGGCATATGGCTATGACAATATCAAGAGAAGCCGCAGCCGCAGGGATGAGGATGATGAATGAACAGGAGGGCATGCCGGAAGGCATGCTTGCTTATTTTCCGCACTTCCTGTTCTTCATTGTTATGACAAAAAAATGCAGTGCGACGAGTATGAAAAGGTATACCGGAAGCAGATCCTGCCTGCCTGTGAGGGAGCTGATCACGCCGTAAAGCGGGGGCAGCGTCATTCCTCCGATATACCCGAAGCTCATCTGCAGCCCTATGATGCCTACACTGTATGATGGGTGAAAATAGCTGACTGTCTGCTTCACCATTACAGGGAAGATCGGACCGAAGCTGAAACCCAGGATGAATACAAGGACATATATCAGTGCCTCAATGCGTGTGAAATAAAGCAGGACAAGTGTCAGGAGTATCATGATCTGGCTTATTGTTATCAGTTTTTTCGGCTGTATCCTGTCAACTATGAATGCAGATGCTATCCTTCCTGCGGTGATGCCGAGATATATCATTGAGCTGACTGAAGCGGCGAGGGATGCATTCATCCCTTTTCCATATACCAGATAACTTGCCATCCACAGCATGCTGACGCTTTCAAATGAATAGAAAAGAAAACCAAGACAGGAATAGGCGGCTCCCTTTACTTTCAGAAGCTGTCCGATTGAATATACTTTTCTGTCCTCGTTCAGCATATCATCAACCTGGGTCCTTTCGCTTTCCCCGTTTTTCCACAGCCGTTTTGAAAACAGCACGATGAAGAATATTGCTATCTGTATTGCCGCCAGCACATGATAACCGTCCCTCCATGTCTTTCCACTGTCAAAGTAAATGGAAAGAAGGAAAGGTGCGATGATTGTTCCTATTCCCCAGAAGGCATGCAGGAAATTCATCTGCATCGCACTGTAGTGCTTCGCGACATAGTTGTTCAGGGCAGTGTCTATGGCACCGCCTCCGAGTCCAAGCGGCAGAGAGAAGAGTACAAGGAAGAGAAAACTCTCCGTTGTCGATATAAGCAGAAGACCGGTTATTGTCAGGAGAATCGAGGATGCCGTGACGGCATAAGTGCCGAATTTCCTGATCACTCTCTGTGACGAGACTGATGCAATCACTGTGCAGATGCATACTGCCATGTTGATCACTCCCGCAACGTTGACAGGAGCGTTGATGTCGATGTGCATCATGGGCCATGCGGTGCCCAGTACGGAGTCCGGAAGGCCTAATGATATGAATGCCATGTAGATCACAATGAGAAGAACTGTTGCCATACTGAGCGTGATGATAACAGAATGTCATTCCTTTTTTCTATCTCATAAGTGCCATTTTCTTTTCTTCCGCTGCCATTCTCTTGACTATTGTTTTCCTCATCTGCAAGATTTTCCGTATGAAAGAGACGATGCTTTTCGATTCCGCCTTGTTCCCCATCACTCTCGTACGCTGCAGCCTTGAAAAAGAAGAGCGGCTTGAAGAAGGAAACGGCAGTGGTCTGTCATTCTACCTGTGTGAGGATGGCGATATGAGCTTTTTCTTTACAGAAACAGCCATACCGCTTGTCTCCGGCGGTGCCGTATATGTTAACAGGGCAGGGCAGCTTGGGCTGAAGGCAAACAGCGATTCCACATATACCAAGCTCACTTTCCTCCGTTCCATTGCCGAAGAGAACGCCTTTACAAAGGAGAAATATCTTGATCCTCTTTTTTCATCGCAGCTTGAGTTCGCTGTGCTTTCAAAACAGAGTGCGCTTCCTCTCAGACGAGCATTCGACACAATTGAAAGAGGTGCCTTCGCTTATGAGCTTTCCGTCCTTTCAGCACTTTATGAGATATTCGGCATCATAGCATATGAGAAGCAGGATATGCTGAGGGTGAAAAAGGAAAAGGATGAAAGACTTGAAAGAATGCTTACATTCATGCAGTCACATCTTGATGAGAAGCTGACTCTTCCGGATATTGCCGGTGCAGGCTATGTTTCGCTCAGGGAGGCTTCCCGTCTCTTCGAGCGCCATCTCGGCACATCTCCCATGAAGTATTTCCTCACTCTCCGTCTTGAGAAGGCGAAGGAACTCCTGGAAGACAGATCGATGACCATTGGGGAGGCGGCTTACCGTCTTGGCTTTGAGTCTGTCAGCCATTTTTCCACGTGCTTCAGGAAGCTTTACGCTATTTCGCCGAGCGAGTGGCGGGATCGTTTCTGAAAAACGGGAGGCGGAATCTTTTTTCCGCACTTTCCGCTGATTGTACGCTCTTCAGGTTCAGAAATCTCATCGGGTTCTCAGTGACCATCCTCTCTTTGACTTCATCTGACAGGGGTGAGTCTTCAAATACCTTGAAATAAGCGCTGTATGACTCGACCTTCAGCAGATTGATGGAAAAATCGGAGCCGAACATGAGCCTGCTTTCTATATTCTTTCTCTCACTTTCGCCGACACCTTCAAGATACCTTACGAGCTGTGCGTAGAATTCAGGATAGCAGCCTGTGAATGATATATCCGAATAGACGGAAGGAAATTCATTCATCAGCTTCATGATTGTGTAGAACCAGTCGTCCGCAGGCTGACCTTTCAGTTTCGCATTTATTGTCTCCAGCAGGCTGCCTCTCATGTTGAGCAGGCCGTACTGCTTGCCGACATGGGCGAAATCGAGGATGAGGCGGGGATAGTTCTCAAGTACGCTTCTGTAAGAGGAAGGATCCGTAAATTTCCATGCATCCTTTGCATCTATTGTCCTGAAGCCCTGATCATCGCAGTGGGTTATGACAGGTATGCCGTTCTTCTCGCAGAATGCATATATGGTTCTCATTTTCCTCAGTTCTGTCCCGTCAGACGGCCACGGGCAGGTTCCAAGCGGCGGATACAGCTTGATGCCGAAAAAAGCCTTTGAGCAATCCCCGTCACTTCTTCTGCTGAATTCCCTGTTCAGGCAAAGATACTGATGCAGGAATTCCTCCACATATTCCTGACTGTGGGCAGGCGGATTGATTCCTGCAAAAGGACAGAACGAAATTATGGAGCTGCTGTTCTTTCTGTAGAAGAGTGACATGGCCTGCATCGTATCTTTCAGGAACGGAATTATCTTGTCGTCATTCCTCACGTCGTAGTATGTTCTTTTCGCACTTGTGTTCTTGTGCGTGAAATCGATGAGCATCGGACAGATTATCATCATGTCATAGCTGCTGTTCCCGAAATGAAGCATTCCGTCTCTCAGATACGGAAGATCCGGATATCTGGCAGCATTGCAGCTGCTCCTGTAGCGGCCTTTCATATCTTCTTCCATCAGCTCCATTGTCTCGCTTATTGATTCCGTGAAAGTGATGAGTGTGTTCTCTACTGCGGCAGCAGGAGATACTTTTCCGTCGTACAGGGATGTGAAGATGTAGTCTTTTGAAAGAGAGCCGGAAATGAATGACGCGGGATTCTCTATGATGGGGGAGAGGAAGGCCGCAAAATCCGGCTCCTTCAGCGTCATCAGGTGAGTATGTACATCGATGAACGGGTGCATATGATAACTTTAGAATAAATCCGGCTTGCGGACAATAAAGAAACGGGAAAACCGTATGAAAAAGGTTTTCCCGCCGCATATTGCCTTGCAGGCATGTTTCAAAGTCCCATCTTCGCTTTCTGCTTTGCCCATGAATCCTTGAGGGTGCAGGTCCTGTTGAATACCATGTGATCCGGCCTGCTGTCTTTGCTGTCAACACAGTAATAGCCGTTTCTGATGAACTGGAGGTATTCTCCTGCACTGGCTTTTTCCCCTTCTTCCTCTATGCGGGCATTATCAAGAATGATGAGTGAATCTGGGTTGAGGTCGTCAAGGTAGTTTCCTGTCGCTTCTCCCGGATTCTCTGCCTTGAAGAGCTTGTCATACTGGCGCACTTCCGCCTTGATTGAATGCTCTTTGCTGACCCAGTGGCTTGTCCCCTTGACCTTGCGTCCGTCCGGAGCTTCTCCGCCGCGGCTGAGCGGGTCGTATTCAGCATGGATGAGAGTGATGTTGCCATCATCATCCTTCTCAAATCCCGTAGCCGTGATGTAGTAAGCGTACTTCAGGCGGATTTCATTGCCGACGTAAAGACGGTGATAGCCTTTGACCGGATTCTCCATGAAGTCTTCCCTTTCGATGTAGATGTGCTTTGAGAAGGCAATCTGATGTGTTCCGCTTTCAGGGTCTTCCGGATTGTTTCCGGCTTCAAAGTATTCAACCTCATCATCCGGATAGTTGTCTATGACAACTTCAACAGGATCAAGGACTGCCATCAGGCGTTTTGCTCTCTTGTTGAGGTCTTCTCTGACACAGAATTCCATGAGAGCGTAGTCTACAACGCCTTCAACTTTGGCAACACCGACACGGTTCACGAAATCCTTCATGGCTTCAGGTGAATAACCTCTTCTTCTTATGCCGGCGATGGTCGGCATTCTGGGATCGTCCCAGCCTGAGACGAAGTTGTTGTTCACGAGGTAGAGAAGTTTTCTCTTGCTCATCAGCAGATAGTTGATATTGAGACGGGCAAACTCATACTGATGCGGGGTGTGCTCGATTCCGTCAATGCTTGTTGCCCAGTCATAGGCCGGCCTGTGATCTTCAAACTCAAGGGTGCAGATTGAATGCGTTATGCCTTCAATTGCATCGCTGATCGGATGTGTGAAGTCATACATCGGATAGATGCACCACTTATCTCCGGTACGCGGGTGATGAGCGAACTTGATTCTGTAAAGCGCAGGATCCCTCATGTTGATGTTCGGGCTGGACATGTCGATTTTGGCACGCAGTGTATATGATCCCTCCGGATGCTTTCCCTGTCTCATCTCCTCGAAAAGCCGGAGATTTTCCTCAATGCTGCGATCCCTGTCGGGGCTGTTCTTTCCGGCAGTGGTGAGAGTGCCTCTGTATTCTTTCATCTCTTCTGCGGAAAGAGAATCCACATAGGCTTTTCCTTCCTTGATAAGACGTACAGCGATCTCATAAAGTCTGTCATAGTAGTCTGAGGCATAATATTCATGCTTTCCCCAGTCGAAACCGAGCCATCGGATGTCTTCCTTGATGGCATCAATGTATTCATTTTCTTCTTTTGCAGGGTTTGTGTCATCAAGCCGCAGGTGACAGCGGCCGCCGTATTTCTGTGCCAGCGAGAAATTGAGACAGATGCTCTTGATGTGTCCGATATGCAGATAACCGTTCGGCTCAGGCGGGAAGCGTGTTACGATTTCACCGCCGGGAACTCTTCCCTCTTTCAAATCATCTTCAATGATCTTCTCAATGAAATTCAGCGGGCGTTCATTTGTTTCAGCCATAATATAACTCCTCCTGTCCTTCCAAAGGGACTATTGGTTTTTCAAAGATAGTAACCTAAAGAGTGTTTTATGAAAAGGTGAAAGTTGTCTGGCCTCTGCCTTTTGCATAGAATGAAATCGAGACACTCGCGGCTATTGAGCGGAATGCAAAGGATGTGAGGACAACACCGTCATGGGAGAAGATGATCTCATCATCTCTTTTCTCGACGCACAGACTTGTTACTGTCCCCTGTGTCTGCCAGCTTGATCTCTTTCTGATGTCAAGGAAGTTAATCTCCTCCACAATCTTGTCTTTGCATGGATAGATCCTGAGGCCCTGGTCAATGCTGAATATTACGGCAATTCCGCATTCACACCGGCTCTGAAATGAGAAAATGATTTTCTCATCTGTATCCGTAGTGTGGACGAAATGATGTTCGTTTTCACTGAGAAATGTCAATGATCTGGATGTGAGGAACCTCACTTTTTCCGGTTTGTTTATCCACTGGCACTTTTTAAGTTTCATCACGCCTGTTATATTTAAAGAAAAAAAGTGTTTTGTAAAGGGAGAGATGAGATGGTCTATCTTGCAGGAATCATAGAAGCAGAGATTGAAATAGAAGGAAGGAGTGCATCGGTTTCGGCAGGAGGCTATGTGTATGAACTTGCAAAGCGTATCAGAAATGAAATAGATCCCAGAGTGGGACTGCTGACGGGGCTGAGCAACGACGGACCGGGACGTGTCATTCTGGAGTCCCTCGTCCATGAAAAGCTTTTCTTTGATCCTTCTCTTGTCTCTCCGGCTCTCACATCATTCATCCGCATTTCAGACAAGGGCGGACGGATGACCGTATATTCCACAGGAAGCGCTCCCGTGAGCGCACAGAGCCGGGAACTCCTTGATTCGCTTCGTGCGAACAGCGATGTCGATGTGATAGTCCTGGCTTCCTCTGCGCTTTATTATCAGCCGCTGTATTCTTCTCTGCTCGATGCCGCGACTTTTCTTGATCCTCGTCCCCGTCTTGTGGTAGATGTTGCATCTTCAAGTTTCAGGCATGAAGATGAAAAAAGATATGCGAAGCAGCTTTGCGAGGCTGCCTCATATGCTGATCTTCTGATTCTTGAGCCGGAGGATGTTCCTCTTTTTGGCAATAAGGATGTGTTTTCTCTTTCTCCTGATGTCGCGCTTGTCAGTGAAGGAGGAACTGTGACTTTTTCCCATAATGGAGAAAAGCACGTGACCAGCGGAGATAAAATGACACTTTACAGAAGTCTTTTCCTCTAAGGCTCGATTTCCGTGCGGCTATGTCTTACAGATGGGGGGGGGTAGATGTGCTTTCCGTCTCTTTCCTGTTCTGTATTTTATCATAATACATTCTGTTGTCTGCCTCCCTGAGAATGGATATCATGTCTGTTTTCGCATTGCCTGCGCTGCGGGACCAGCCGACAGAAAAATCATATTTCTTCACAGGAAGATATTCCCTGAAATATTTTCTCACCTCGCTGATAAGTTCTGAAGGAGAAAATCCTTCTTCCTCCTGAACCATGAGAAGGAATTCATCTCCGCCGTAGCGGAAAATATATTTATTGAGCTCTTTTGACGCATCTTTAAGGCTTTTCGCAAACGCAATGAGAACCTTGTCACCTGTGAGATGTCCGAATGTGTCGTTGCATTCCTTCATGCCGTCTATATCGAAAATGAATATGCAGAAACGCTGTATTGCACTCTGCTGCATATGTTCGATTCTGTTTGCAAGAGCCTTTCTGTTGAGCACTCCCGTAAGAGCATCTGTATACGCCATTCTCAGTGCTTTCTTCCGGTCTTTCCTGCCTGTGGATATCCTGATGCCATCTCTGAGCGTCTTGAAGAGAAACAGAAGAAGTGCCGTATACATCGGTACATACAGGAAAAGCTGCTCGTTTACTGATGAGCCTGAATCAAGGACAGAGTTTTCCAGCATGATTGAAAGCAGATACAGGCAGAGACCGGAAATGAGGAACAGTCCTCCTTCAAAACGGGTTTTCACATATTTGCCTGCGAAATATGCAATCAGGGAAATGAAGTATGCTCCAAGCATTATGGTAATGAAAGGAAGACTGCTGTCTGTAGGTATGTTGAAGAATGCATATCCTGTATATACAGCAGTGTAAATGGCAAGAAACGCATAGCTGAAAATTTCAAATCCTCTCATGCTGAATGCCGTACAATTGTAGTTTTTCCTTATGTAGTTGCATATGACAAGCGGAAGAACAGCCATTGCCAGCATGGAAAGATCAATTGCAGCTGTCACATTCGGCATGATGAACTGCTTTGACCTGTTCTGCAGAACTATCCAGATTCCCGTGGTCAGAAGAAGATTTGCTGTTGACCAGAGGCTTTTTCTTGATTTCCTGTTGTCTATGGTGAGACACAGCAGGCTGATGATGAACGCAGCCAGCAGAATTGAAAGCCCGGAACAGAGACTGGGGAAATTGCTTGCGGCTTCATTCACTATGAGAGATGTCTTGTTTCCGATATAGACAGGATAGATTTCAAACGGTCCGTTCTGTGTGTAACGCGTGCTGTAGATGATTTCGATCACGGAACCTGAATAGTTTTCATCCAGACTTGCAAAGTTGTATCTGCCTCCGCTGAAAGATGCGCTTTCACCGACCGGATTGCGGTCAGCAAGCGAGAAAATCCTTTTCCCATCCTGATATACTTCAACAGCGCTTGAGTAGGAGCGGAAACACAGTGTCGGGTCATTGTAGTTTCCACTGATGTTTCCTAGTTCTGTTTTCAGCACATATTCATCAGAAAACCGTCCTGTTTCCTCTCCAGTAAAATGGCCTGTGACGTTTTGTGCGATCAGTTTCCCGTTAAGATAGACATCAAAACTTCCAAGCATCTCATAGCTTTCCATGAAAATACGGCTTGAAGGCTGCTGGAAGCGCAATGATCCTGCAATCATTATGATGAAGAAAAGTGCCGATATCATAATAACCGATGCGGCAGCTGAACAGAGGAATATCCTTTTACTTTTCTTCATTCTCACTCTCCACCAGATCTTCATCTGTCAGCGTTCTGTATTTCTGCTTGTGCGCTGCCTTGTCTTCATACATCATGGAATCAGCTTTTCTGAGAGCTTGCGTGAAGTCTGCCTGCTGTCCGCCGTCAAAGATGCTGTAACCGGCTGCAATGGATGTTGAATACGGCGCGTTTCTGCTGTATGCCTTTTTCAGTTCCTGTGTATAGGCATCAATATTTTCCCTGACCAGTGATGCGGGGAGCAGTGCAACGAATTCATCACCTCCCATGCGGTATATGCTGGAACCTTCCGGAAGATATTCATTGATGAATGAACCGAAGTATGAGATTATGCTGTCGCCTTCGCTGTGTCCGAAGCAGTCGTTGATTATCTTCACATCGTTTATGTCAAAAACGAATATCAGCAGATGTTCTTTTATCATGCCTGCCTTTTTCCTGAATGCTTCGAAATTACGTCTGTTATAACAGCCGGACAGAGAATCCATGTACAGCATTTCATCCAGCTCGATCTGTCCCATGATTCCCTGCATTTTTGTGTAGTATGAGGAGATTGAGAAAACAATGTAGCATCCTATTGCAGTCAGTCTGACCATGTTGGCGGCATTGTCAATGGCATTTACGGAATACATTTCCGAAGTCCTGACCAGATCCATGATGAATGCGGCGGTCATGAGAAATGAATAACCCGCGGCATAGCTTGCGGCAATTGATTCATCCCTCCGTTTCATTTCATAAACACACAGTACTGTGTAGATCATATTTACAGTTATGCATGCATGTTTTATTTTTGCAAAGATGTCAAATGCAGCAAGGCTGTCGGAAAGGCTGATGACAGCAGAAAGGGTGCACAGTGATGCAGGCAGGAAAGCCAGCACCCAGTAGACGGTTCCTGAGAGAAAGCGGATTCTGAGAATCTTGTTGAAGGTTATCATGAAACACAGAGGATAGATCATGTAGCTGAAGACGAGCAGCAGCTGCCATAATTTCTCATTCGGCAAAATGAAAGTCCGCATCTGGCTGCTTGAAACCGTGATGAGCAGCGACTGCAGCAGCATAAGCATCAGGCCAAGTGAGAAATCCCTTACGTTTTTTAATTTTATGGATGAAGCAAAGACTCCGCATGTCATGAGCAAAAGCGTGATGTACACAAGTATCTGAATGGCGAGTATCGTGACAGACCTGCGCAGTGATGATACCAGATCGAAAAATGAACCGACTGTAAGCCTGTCTATCGTGAATGTATTCGCAAAAGCCAGACCAGAGGGAATGAATTCTATCGATATTGTCCTCACGCTTTCATTCTCAGGAAACTGACCGATATAAATTGCATGCGTATTGAGATGAAGATCATACAGAAGATTCGATGTTCCGGCAGTGCTCGAGAAGACCGGCTTTTCGTTTACATAGACATTTACAATGCCGGCATCACTTGAGACCATGAATAAGTCTCCTCTGGTTATGGAACCGGCAGGAACGATGCCTTTCAGAGTGAGAGTGCTGCCGTTTTCCACTGTCACCGATTTCGGAAGCTGTGCGTTCACTTCAGCCAGTTCCCCATCGACATACAGATCCATATCCATCGGTACCCTGGTTGTTCCGTCCCTGTAAATTGAGGAATCTGAGATAATTGAATGGAAGAAAACGGCAATGAAAGTGATTATGACCGCCGCACAGACTATCACGGTGCAAATTATTTTCATAATCCTGCTGCTTTTTTCCTTTTCCATCTTGTAATCAAGCATATTCCCCATGAATTTCATTTTCAAGCGAATCTTGCCAGTACAGCATGAATTTCCTATTATTTTCATGATGAGAAAATACATGTTCCTGCTGCTGTGCGGCACCGTCATCCTGCTTGCTTCATGTTCTGTCACTCCATATTCCGACAGCGAGTTCATGATGGATACTCAGTGTGTCATCACCGTGTACAAAAAAAGTGATCTGGAGAAACTTGATGCCGTTTTTGAGGCGTTGAGGGATTTTGAGAAAAAGACAGACCGCTATGAAGAGGGCAGTGAGGTTTCCCTGATAAACAGATATGCGGGGATATCTCCCGTGAGAGTGTCAGAGGATGTCTTCTCTCTCATTGCGAAGGCAAAGGAGATGTGTTCTTTCACCTGCGGAGCCTTCAATCCGCTGCTCGGACGGATTTCGGATATGTGGAATTTCAATTCATCAGATCATCACATTCCATCTTCTGCGGAGCTTGCCTGTATTGTCCTGGCAGCTTCCGATATCTCCAGTCTTGTGCTTGATGAGGAAAAACTTACCGTTTATCTTGCATCTGACTCTCTTTCCCTTGATCTGGGCGGCATTGCAAAAGGCTATGCAAGCACACTTGCCGCTTCAATGCTGGAGAATATGGGAATAGAAAGGGCGATAATCAATCTCGGCGGTAACGTATATGCTGTCGGATCCAGATCTCCATCAGAAGGATGGCGGATAGGGCTGCAGGATCCTCAGGGCGGTGGAGGCAGTTATTTCACAGTTGTCAATGCCTGTGATGAAGCGGTTGTCACTTCAGGAGCATATCAGCGTTATTTCATTTCTGACGGTGTTGCATATCATCATATTCTTGACCCTTCCACCGGCTATCCTGCTGACAGTGATCTGGAAAGCGTTTCAGTGATCAGCAGTGACGGAACTCTTGCTGATGCTCTTTCAACTGCGCTTTTCGTGATGGGCAGCGTCAAAGCCGAATCATTCTGCAGCCTTCATGGCATAAAGGCTGTTCTTCTCAGTGAAAGCGGAGAAATCTCATACATTGGTTTTGACAGCGCTGAAAGCTAGGTAGCAGTCCTGGATATAGCTGTCAACCGGTTCAAAACCGCTGGTATCTGAATAAAAATCATCAACTATGAAGCCTGCTGTGCACAGTCCTCCTATTACCGAGTCAAGCGTATGGCTGAATTCAAATGTTCCTCTGTCTTTCATGAGTCTGTTTCTCTCTTTTACGGACAGACTTCTCATGGCAGAAAAAGGAAGAGTGTATTTTATTTTCATACGTCCTTTCTCGAGCTTTGCGACATCAAAGATATACATTACAGGGTTTGCAGTGCCGAACATGAAGCGTCCGCCTTCTTTCAGAACTCTGGACACCTGCTGGAAAACTTTTCCGCAGTCTTCGACAAAATTGATGGAGACAGGGCAGATCACGGTATCAAACTCATCTGTGTCAAACATTGACAGATCATTCATGCTGGCCCTTACAGTCCTTATTTCAAGATTGTCCCGTTCTGCTACCGCTTTGTCCTGTTCAAGCTGTTTTTGGGAAATATCGACAACGGTGACATCATATCCTGCTGCAGCAAGAAGCGGACCCTGTTGTCCTCCTCCTGAAGCCAGGGCAAGCACTTTTCCTATTATTTTCTCCATCCAGTGCTGAGGCAGCTTTTTCACAGGAGTGATGCTTATTGAGAAGCTGCCAATCCTGGCTTTGTCCGTTTCATCGCGGCTGACTGCTCTTGTCCACCAGTTGTTTCTTTCTTTCTCTTCATCCCATGCCATGCTGTTAAGCTTTTCAATTTCATTCATGAAGGACATTATAGTACAAAATTGATTGACCAGTGATAATTGTTAGTGTTAGTTTAGCTTTAGCAATGAGAGAAAAAACACAGCTTTCAAAAATCATTGCGGCAGCATCCGCCGCGGCAGTATTCCTTTTCATATTCATCATTCTGTGTGTCTGGACTGCGAGGATATATGAGGAGAGAAGGAGAGAAGATCTGCAGAACGAGATTGACAAAGTCACCAGAGAAGGCGGACAGTCCGCACTTCTGTCGCTGGGCGGATATGAGATTGACAATATATTCTATTCTGATGAAGGCCTGATTCTTTTTGAAGAAGGGGAGAAGGACTGGTTGTATTCCGCTGATGAGATGCAGAATATTTCCGTATACAGGCAGTGTGCTCCATCTGTTGTCGAGATATATTCAGGAAGCCTGCTTTCCTCCGCATCCGGTTGCGGGGTCATAATATCTTCTGATGGCTATATCGTTACAAACACGCATGTCGCCGGCGCAGGAGGAACTCTTACTGTCAAGTTTTTTGATGGAAGTGTTGCGGATGCTCACCTTGCGGGTACAGATCCGCTCACAGATATAGCCGTCATAAAAGTTGATGGCAGAGAGAATCTCATGCCTCTGGCTTTCAAGTCTGCTGATGAGCTTGTTGTAGGACAGAAGGTTATCGCCATAGGATCTCCTTATGGCTATTCATGGTCGCAAAGTGTGGGAACAATCAGTGCGCTTGAGCGTACTGTGACATCTTCAGGCGGAATTTCCCTTTCCATGCTCATACAGACCGATGCCCAGATAAATCCCGGAAACAGCGGAGGGCCATTGCTTGACGGAAAAGGAAACATGATCGGGCTGATCACTGCAATCTATTCAACAAGCGGAAGCGCGCAGGGGATAAGCTTCGCTATTCCCGTCGACACAGTCATCGAGGTTGCCAGTGAGATAATAAGACTTGGACATGTGGACAGAGGCACTCTTGATATTCTGTGCGTAGAGCTTAACCCGATGATTGTGGATTATGCCTCTCTTCCGGTAAGCGAGGGGATTCTCATCTCCCAGGTCATTCCTGCAGGAGAGGCGGACAAAGCCGGACTGAAAGGCGGAAGCAGGGCGGTTCAGTATGGCAGCAGCGTAATCTATCTCGGCGGTGATATCATCACCGCACTTGATGATACTCCCGTGAGGGGATACAGTGATTATTATGCTTTCATGGCTGCCAGCGATTCCGGTGACAAAGTTGACGTGACTGTCATCCGGAACGGAGAGAAAGTAGTGATAAAGAATGTTCCTCTGGTTGGGCAGACTGTCGAGAATATGAGGTGGGTCATAAGATGAGCGAGAACAGGCCGGATCCTTCCTGGGCCGGAAATGAAGTGGTCAATGTTCATCAGAATGCGGTTCTCAGAAACCGCAGCTTTCATGTAGTCTCTCCGTTTGACGTATCAGGAGATCAGGGACAGGCCATAGACAGGCTGGCAAAAGGGATCGAGAACGGAGACCGGGCACAGACATTGAAAGGTGTTACAGGTTCGGGAAAGACTTTCACGATGGCAAAGATAATTGAACGCATCAACCGCCCGACTCTTGTACTTTCCCACAACAAAACCCTGGCGGCACAGCTGTACAGGGAATTCAAGTCTTTCTTCCCTGATAATGCTGTCGAGTATTTCGTGTCGACTTATGATTATTACCAGCCTGAAGCCTATGTGCCGGGCAAGGATCTGTACATTGAGAAGGAAGCCGACATAAATGATGAAATAGACAGGCTTCGTCTTTCTGCGTCATTTTCCCTTATGGAGCGGCGTGATGTCATAGTCATATCCACAGTAAGCTGTATCTACGGTCTTGGAAACCCTGTTTCGATCAAGGACATGATACATACATTCTCTGTCGGAGAGATCTTTGATCATAAAACAGAGCTTGAACAGCTTGTGCGCATGCTTTATGAACGTAACGATGTGGTGCTCAGCCGCGGCACCTTCCGCGTCCGCGGGGATATTATCGAAATATATCCGGCCTATCTTGAGAGTGCTGTCAGAATAACACTTGACTGGGACGAGATCGTTTCGATTGAGGTCTTTGATCCTCTTACCCTTGAGAAGCTTGACAGACTCGAGAGCTTCACTCTTTATCCTGCCAAGCAGTTTGTCATGCCTAAGGAAGCTCTGGACAGTGCAATAGGCAGGATAGAAAGCGAGCTTGAGGATCAGCTTCAGTATTTTGACAGTCAAGGCAAACTGCTTGAGAAGGAACGTCTCAAAAGCCGTGTCGAATATGATATCGAGATGCTCAGGGAAGTCGGACACTGTGCCGGCATAGAGAACTATTCAAGGCCTCTTTCAGGAAGGGCTCCCGGAGAGAGACCTGCGGTTCTTCTTGATTACTTTCCTGATGATTTCATAGTCTTCATTGACGAATCACATGTCACGCTGCCGCAGATAGGTGCGATGTATGAGGGAGACAGATCAAGGAAAGTCAACCTTGTGAACTATGGCTTCCGTCTTCCTTCCGCGCTGGACAACAGACCTCTCAAATACGAGGAATTCGACAGAAAAGTCGGGCAGCGGATCTATGTGAGCGCGACTCCCGGCAGGACTGAACTTAAAGAAAGCACCAGAATAGTCGAACAGATCATAAGGCCTACCGGCCTGCTTGATCCTGAAATCGAAGTGCGTCCGACTGAAGGCCAGATGGAGGATCTTTACGGAGAGATCGTCAGAACAGTCAAGAAAGGCGAAAGGGTTCTCGTAACCACGCTTACCAAGAAGATGGCAGAGGATCTGTCCGGATATCTTTCATCTCTCGGTCTCAAGGTTCGCTATCTCCACAGTGAAGTCGAGACTATTGAGCGTGTCGAGATCCTTACTGATCTCAGAAAAGGCGTTTTTGATGTTCTTGTCGGCATCAATCTGCTGCGTGAGGGACTTGATCTTCCTGAAGTCTCGCTTGTCGCCATTCTTGATGCGGATAAAATAGGATTTCTGCGTTCTGCGACTTCACTGATCCAGACTATAGGACGTGCTGCGAGAAATGCGAACGGACGTGTGCTGATGTATGCAGATCAGATGAGTGATGCCATGAAGGAAGCCATCAATGAGACCGAGCACAGGCGCGCTGTCCAGATGGCCTACAACAAGGAACACGGCATTACGCCGAAGACTATCAGGAAGGCTGTTGAGGATATTCTTGAGCGTCAGATGAAGGATGCAGAGGAAATCCAGCAGGAAGAGCTCAAGATCCAGCGTTCGGCTTTCAATCTGCTTCTCGAAAAGGACAGAAAGAAGTACCTGAGGTCTCTTGAGAAGGAGATGAGGGAATGCGCCGAACGTCTTGAATTCGAAAAGGCCGCCGCAATAAGGGATGAAATCGAAAGGGTGAAGAAGGGTGCTATCGGAAACTGAACAGGATCACGTCCATGTAGAATTTGTTCATGACAGGATTCTGGTCTTTTAAAAGAAGACGGTCGTCCGTGAGCCTGTCATAAAGATAAGATGCTGAGATCTTTTTCTCAGACGGCATTCCGGCTCTTTCTTCCTCCGCATCTATGAATCTGTATCCAAGTGCTTCCAGCAGCGATGCGGTGAAACGTCCATGCACTCTTCCCCTAGAGCTGTCTTCATAGCTCTCCTGATCCGCTCTGGCACCGGAGAGTATGTATGTGCTGCCGTTTCCGTAACTTCCTCTGCTGAAGAGAGCTGAGAATGCTCCTTTTATGTCTCCTTTGCTTGTTATGTCAGGATCATCCTTCACCATGCTTCCTGAAAAACATGAGTCCAGGATTATTATTTTCTCTCCTTTCATCATTGATAAAGCACTTTCCAGTTCTGGCAGCGATATGATTTTCTGAAGGTTCCTGCTGTCGTCATGCCAGTATCCTATAGCCGGAAGAGTATCAAAATAATCCAGGGCGAGGGCGCCGTTAAGGTATTCCTTTCCTTTGTCGCTGCATTCAATGCCATGGCCTGCGTAGTAGAAAATGAATATATCGGAAGGCCGGATCCTTTCTGTGAGTTTATCAAGTTCTTCAAGGATTACTGTCTTGAGTTCATCCCTTCCGATTTTGCAGCTGGTCTGCACCGCATCTGTTTCTGTCGCATCCTTTGAATAAGCGGAAAGGCTGCAGCTACCGTTTTCCCCGGTGATTGCGACAGAGTGGAAAGAAGTGTTCTCCTTTGCAGCAAGGTATGCCATCTGGTTTATCATGGCCTTCTGGTCATTGACTGTTCCATTCAGAATGCTGGCACCGGTTCCCTTGTAGTCAAGACCTGCCGAGAGCATGAAAATCCGTTTTCCTGCGGCTTTTCAGCTATGAGCTCGCAGCCGGAGAGAGTGATGCACAGTATGATAGCCAGTATTATGAAGGATATTTTTCTCATTTCCTGTCCTCCGGCGGCAGAATGAGGCATGCCCCGATTCCCGGCTGGATTTCAAAACGCTGCCTGTAATAGACGAAACCTGTTCTGAAGTTCATTGAAAAACAGGATGTGAGCTGCCATGCAAGGGTGAGGGAAGAATCCAGGAATGCGTACATTATATTCTGACGGTTCACGAATGCGAGTCCTATTCCGGCATCAGCGCCTATGGCAAGGTGTTTGAAAGCTTTTTCATAGCCTATGAAAACAGACAGCCGGTCACTGCCAAGAAGCGTTGTATTCATGTATTCAAGCGAGTCGGATGTTATTGATAGCCTCAGACCTGATGACAGTCTGTGACTGCTGAAGCTTACGGCAAGCGGGCTTGCCTCTATGTTCAATGCGAAAGCTGTCCTGCCTGGGAGTTTATCGTTGTCATCTGCCGTATTAATGCTGAAAACTGCTGACGCATATGCTTTGACATCAGGAGTCCATGATGCGGCACTGAGTGAAGCTGTGATCAGCATCAGGGTCAAAAGTAAAAACAGTCGTTTCATATACACCTCTGAAACTATATACGCAGAAAACCGCATTTCCGGCTCAAACCGGCAGACATCCATTAACTCAATTAAGTATATATTTTACTGCTGCAGGATTCCAGCTGCCGGTATGTGCTGGCACTTCATCTGATATTCGCACCGTCTTTGAAAAAAAGCAGCCGGTTTTTGCTTATGTAAATGTTTACATGCTTTTTCTGTGGAAAAACGGGTGACTCGGCGAGTATCCTGTGCCCTTTGTAGCTCAGACCCAGGAGATAGCAGCGGCCCAGATATTCGCTGCTGATGACCTCACATTCATCAAGTATTATGTGTGAATCACTGCCGGCAAAGAACGGTTCTTCCTTTACCAGCACATCTTCCGGCCTGAAAAACACTGTGTCTGCCGGAATGCTCATATTGAAAAGGCCGGCATTCAAAGCGGTTCCTTCTCCCGTGAAGTACGCACAGAGAAGCGTTGCAGGGTTTCTGTATATGTTTTCCGGTGTGTCCGTCATTTCAAGTCTGCCGCCTTTTATTATCGCAATCCTGTCACTTATCGCAAATGCTTCCTCCCTGTCATGGGTGACATAGATTGTTGTAAGAGATGGGTTTGCATCGTGTATTCTTCTTATCTCATCTCTCAGATGGCGTCTCAGATTCGCATCCAGAGCCGAAAGAGGCTCGTCAAGCAGCAGTATTGAAGGATTTGAAGAAAGCGCACGGGCAAGTGCGACACGCTGGGCTTCTCCTCCTGAGAGAGTCATGACCTTGCGTTTGCTGTATCCGGAAAGATTCACGAGTGAGAGCAGCTGGCCGGCAGCTGAATGGCGTTCCCGGGCTTTCACCTTTCTTATCTTCATGGCCCAGGCGATATTCTTCTCAACATTCATGGAGGGAAAGAGTGCATAATCCTGGAATACCATGCTTATGCCCCTTTTCTGAACAGGAGTGGCGGTGATGTCCCTGCCGTCAAGCAGAATCTTGCCCTCGGAGGGGCTGTCAAGTCCTGCTATTATATTCAGCAGCGTTGATTTTCCTGATCCGCTTGGCCCTATTATCGTGAGAAATTCACCTTCATTCACGCTCAGATTGAGATCAAGAGAGAATTCAGGATAATCCTTCTTTATGTTCTGCAGTTCAAGTTTGCTCATTGTGCTTTCTCCTTCCCAGTTCTTCCGAGATGCTGAAGATGATGAATGTCGTGAGTATGAGAATCGTGCCTATTGCACATGCTCCCTGATAATTATATGAGTTGATCAGTCTGTAAAGCAGGATCGGAAGTGTTATCACTCGGCCTTCCGCAAGTGTGAGGGTTGCATTCACTTCTCCGGCTGAAAGTGCGAAGGAGAAGATGAAGGCTTTGGCAAGACTGCTTTTCAGCATCGGAATTTCTATGCCGAAACATGTTTTCGCCTCGCTTGTGCCCAGTGTGTATGCGGCAAGCAGAATGCGTCTGTTCACGCTTCTTACTGCGGGCGAAAGCGTGCGCATGGCAAAAGGCAGTGCGATTACCAGATGTGCAAGTATTACCAGGATATATGAGACTATGATGCTGCCGGAGTGTATATGTGCCTTTATTATGTAATAGCCGAGTCCTAGAGTCACTGAGCTTATTGCAAGTGGAAACATGCCGGTTATCTCAAGGATCCTGCTGTTCTTTTTTGAAGTGTAGAGGGAAAGAAAGAGTGCCAGAACAGTTGCGGCAGCTGCAACTGCAAGGCCGATGAATATACTGTTCAGCAGGGCTGTATAGGCATCGCCCATGGCCCCTATTGTGGATATGGTACCGAATATTTCCTGATAGCTTCTCAGACTGAAACCTTCTCCATACCTCTTTGATGTTGAGATGAAGGATCTTGCGAGGATCGATACTATCGGGCCCAGAATGAATATGAGCATAAGAGTGTTGTATATAAGCAGGGTCCAACCGACTTTCCAGCCTTTCGCCGGTACAGCCCGGTCTTCACGGCTTTTGTCCCTGTTCTCAGTTGTGCGTGAGATGAATGTATATATGATGAGTATTGTAAGATTCACAATGAATGTGAAAATGGAAAGTGCAGATGCGCGTGCAGAGTCAAGAACGATGTTGTTCGTCCTGTATATTTCCACTTCCAGTGTTGTATATTCAGGTCCGCCTCCAAGTACCAGGATTATTGAGAAACTTGTGAAGCAGAAGAGGAAGATCAGCAGGAAGGCCGACAGGATTGAGGGTAGAAGCCGTGTCAGTGTTACGGAGAAGAATATCCTCATATTTCCTGCTCCGAGCGTTCTGGCTGCATTTTCCGTATTCCTTGACATGTTTGACCAGCTGTCCGTTATGAGGGAGAGGGCTACAGGTATGTTGAGAAATGCATGTGCAAGGATTATTGCCTTGAAACTGTAGAGAATCTTTATGCTTTCACTGCTTCCTGTCAGTTTCCTGTAAAGCTCGTTCACGAATCCTGAGTTTCCGTAGAAAATGACGAAACCGAGCACGACCAGAATTGAAGGAAGAACGAAACACAGGCTTGAAAGGGATAGCATGAGATTCTTTCCCGGAAAGCGGTAGTTTGCATAAAGATATGCACCGGGAAGTGCGATGAGCACACTGACAAGGCCGGAAATGAATGCCTGCAGCAGAGTGAATGCAAGCAGGCGGTAAGTGTAGGGAGTCGTGAAGACCTCCCTCACGAGATCAAGAGTGAAGCCCTCTTCATTGAAGAAGGCTTTGGAAAGATTGAATGAAAGTGGAAGAATGAAGAGCACCAGCAGGATTGCCAGCGGAAGAAGTGCCAGTGAAAAATAAAATCTGCTCTTCATTTCTTCTTTGCCTCCGTTTTCAGTTGATCATTGCTTCTGTCCATTCTGCGGTCCATCTGTCGATATTCGCAGCCACATAGTCGGGATCCATGCTGAACACGCTCTCCGGCATCGGTGCCCATTCATATGCATCCGGCAGTTCTGTCTGTGAATTCACAGGATACATTGAATTTGCAATTGCGGTTTCTGCCTGGCCTTCGGTGAGGATGAAATCCACGAATGCTTCTGCTTCTTCCTTGTTGTCGCTTGATTCAAGTATTCCGATTGATTCAATTGTCATATGATGTCCTTCAGGGAATATGAGTGCCTGATAGCGTGTCGAGTCTTCCCAGAGCACATGATAAACAGGGCTTGTTGTATATGAGATCACAATCGGGGCTTCTCCTTCAGTGAAGAGACCGTAGGCGGAAGACCATCCGTCAGCGATCGTGAGGGCATTTCCCTTTACGGCTTTCCACCAGTCAAGGTATCCCTCTTCGCCGTATACGTCGATTGTCCACATGAGAAGTCCGAGTCCGACTGAAGATGTTCTCGGATCAATGAGAATGATCTTGTCCTTGTAGACAGGATCAGTCAGATCGTCAAGACTTGCCGGTGCCGGTACGTCAGACTCACTGTCCCATACGAAAGCGAATACACCGTAATCGAAAGGAATGAGACGGTGCTGAGTGTCAAATTCAAGGGAATCATCAACAAATTCAAGGGCAGGGGAATCATATGATGTGAAAAGCCCTGATTCATATGCAGTGCTTGCCTGATCATCTGAAATGCCCATTATGAGATCAGCCGGACAGCTGTCGCCTTCTATTATGGCTCTTGAAAGCATTTCAACAGCATCTCCGCCGCTGACCACGTTCACCTTGATTCCGGTCTCTTCCTCAAAGAGAGGGATGAGAGTGGGACCGGAACCCCATTCGGATGAGAATGTGTCATAGCAGTAGAGTGTGATTGACTTCTCTTCTGCAGAAGCTGATTCGCTGCTTGCCTGAGCGAAAAGAGATACACTGCAGAGCAAGACCAGCAAGATGGTTGTAATAAAGTGTCTTTTCATTTGAAAAGCCTCCCAAATCGGTATTTGCCCCAGGAGTAAAATAAGTAAAGAGAAAATAGTTTTACGCTCCCTACGCTGGTATTACCCAGATCAGGTAACGGGTATAATCTCAGGCTATTTTGGCCACCCCGGACAGAAAAGAGACTAGAATAAGAAAGGTATTTAGTCAATCTGGAATATGGACATTTTTTTTATCACTTATGAAGCTCTTTCATTTCATAATGCATTTGATTTTTGTCCGCGATTTGCCCACGCTTTTTGAAAATTACCGGTGATTTTCAGGTTTAACTGATATGTGCAAAACGGAACCTGAAATAGAATAACATGATGCCCTGAAAAGAAATGAAAACGCCCGGAAAAACTCCCGGGCGTTATTGGAACATCTGTATCCAACTACTTGAGGTAGATGTTCTTTACCGGATGGTAGTCCATTGTGTTGTTGTACCAGCCGCCCCACTTGTTGGTATCGATCATACCCTGTGATACGTATACATAAAGCGGGATGATGGCCTGATCCTGGTTGATGAGGATATCTTCAGCCTGCTTGAGAACTGCGAATCTTTCCTCTCCGGCCGGCATTGATGCAGCCTGTCTGATAAGTGCGTCATACTCTTCGTTTGAGTACTTACCGCCGTTCATACCTGCACCTGTGATGAACATATCAAGGAATGTGTTGGGATCCTGATAGTCTCCGACCCATCCGGCACGTGCGATCTGGAAGTTGCCTGCGTTTCTGTTGGCAAGGTATGTTGCCCATTCCTGGTTCTCAAGCTCAACGTTGATGTTGAGGTTGTCCTTGAGCTGCTGCTGGATGTACTCAGCCTGCTGGCGGTGTGCGTCATCAGTATTGTAGAGTACTGTGATTGTCGGGAATCCTACACCGTTAGGATAGCCTGCTTCAGCAAGGAGCTGCTGCGCATATTCAGGATCGAAGAGGACTCCGCCTCTGGCGCTTTCCTCAAGCGGTTCGTAACCTGCCATTTCAGGAACGATGCCCCAGCAAGGAATCTGACCAGCGCGTGTGACTGTGTCAACAAGACCCTGTCTGTCGATTGCGTAGCTGATAGCCTTTCTTACGAGAGCGTTGTCAAGTGGCGGCTCAGTTACATTGATTGTGTAATAGTATGTTGAGAGCTGAGGAGCAACCTGATAATCGGATCTCATGCTGATTGCATCAAGGTTGTTGAGATCGATACCTGTATCCCAGTCAACTTCTCCTGAGAGATACATGTTGTAATTTGTGGCTGTATCATCACTTGCGAGGAACACAACTTCATCAAGAGCTACGTTCTCTGCATCCCAGTAGAGCTCATTCTTGACACAGACGATTCTGTCCTGAGGAGTATGTTCCTTGAGGACAAACGGGCCGTTGCCGACGAAATTCTCGGGCTTTGTCCAGTCTGTACCGTACTTCTCGATTGCATGCTGCGGAACGATGCCGAATGAATAGTGGCACAGTGCTCCGATAACATACGGAAGAGGTCCGATAAGAGTCATTTCAAATGTATGATCGTCAATTGCCCTGATCTGAAGTGCGCTTGCATCTGCTTCGCCTGCATTGAATTCAGTAGCACCTGCGATGAACATTGCAGGGAACCATGCATACGGACTTCCTGTTGCAGGATCAAGCTCACGTGTCCATGAATAGACAACATCCTGTGCTGTTATTGGAACACCGTCTGACCATACTGCATCTTCTCTGAGATGGAAGGTGTAGGTGAGACCGTCTTCTGAAATATCCCAGCTTTCTGCAACGCCCGGAACGCCGTCAGCTGTCTGAGGATCTACTGCAACAAGACCTTCAAAAAGAGCTTCGAAAATTCTATGCTCAGGAACACCCTGGATCTGGCTTGGATCAAGAGATTCCGGTTCTGCAGCATTCGCAATTACGAAAGATACGTAATCATCTTCCGGTGCTGCAGCTGTTGAAGTTGCTGCTGTTGTGGTTGTCGTGCTGCTTGCTGCCGGAGCGGAAGTAGCTTCACTGCTGCCGCCTGCAAAAGCACTGAAAGAAATAAGAGCAATTAATGCTAATGC